>JAYUYY010000088.1:0-2967 GCA_043752225.1 Sandaracinaceae bacterium
GCGTAGTGCATCGAGTCGTTCTGCGAGAGCTTGAAGCGCAGCTTGCGTTGCTCTCCGTCACTGTCGTCACCTTCGATGACGTACAGGCTGCCGGCGTCTGCGCCGGTGATGTAGCGGCTCTTCTCCAGGATCAGGTTGAGTAACTGATCGATGTCGCGCTCGCGCGTGATCGCGCGCGCGATCTCGACCAGCTCGCCGCGCTCGTAGCGATAGCGCGAGAGCTGCGAGTTGCGCTCCTCGGCACGCGCGCGCAGCTCGAGCCGTTCGAGCAAGCCGTGCACGGCGAGCCCGAGCGCCTCGTTGCTGACCTGCTCGGGCAGGAGCGCGACCGGCGCATCGCCCAGCAGAACATCGATCAGCTCCGCCGGTGGCTCGCCAAAGAGCAGCACACCCGCGTCGGCATCGATCGCCGCGCGGACCACCGCCGGATCCGTTTCGCTCGCCGCCGAAAGCAGCACGTGTACGCGCGCGCCATCGCGCTGGACGAGCACGCCGTGCGCGGTGACCTCGAGCGTTGCCGCGTGCAGCTTCGGGTGCTTGACGAGCGCAGCGCGCAAGTCGCTCGCGGCGCTGTCAGTACTCGCGGTCTCCATCGCTCCCCCGTCGCCGTGCTTCGATCTCGCGGCCGTCGTACGCCTCCACGATCTTCTGCACGAGCGCGTGGCGCACGACGTCCGCCGAAGTGAAGTGACACGTTGCGATGCCGGGGATGCCATCGAGCAAACCCAGCGCATCCGCGAGCCCGCTCTGCGTGTTGTACGGGAGGTCGACCTGCGTCACGTCGCCGGTGATGACCGCTTTCGAGCGCTGACCCAAGCGCGTGAGCAACATGCGCATCTGGGCGACTGTGGTGTTCTGAGCTTCATCGAGGATGACGAAGCTGTCGGCCAGCGTGCGGCCGCGCATGAAGGCGAGCGGCGCGACCTCGATCGTCCCGCGCTCGATCAAGTTGCGCACGCGCGGCGCGGGCAACATGTCGTGCAGCGCGTCGTACAGCGGCCGCAGATACGGATCGACCTTCTCGGAGAGATCGCCCGGCAGAAAGCCCAGCTTTTCGCCGGCTTCGATCGCGGGCCGCGTGAGCACGATGCGCTTGACCCGTTGCGCGCTCAGCGCACCGACCGCGGTCGCCATCGCCAGGTACGTCTTGCCCGTGCCCGCGGGGCCGACGCCGAACACGATGTCGTTCTGCTCGATCGCCTGCACGTAGTAGCGCTGCGCGAGCCCGCGCGGCGCGACCTTGTGGCCGCTCTCCGAGGTGATCACGACCTGGCGAAAGACCTCGGCGAGCTTCACGTTCGGGTGGTCGCGCAAGAGCCGGATGCTGGCTTCGAGGTCGCCGTCGCGCAGCGCCATGCCGGAGCGCAACAGCTCGACCAGCTCGCTGAGCACGCGCTCCGCGAGGTGCACGCGCTGAGCGTCACCCTGTAAGCGGATCACGTTGCCGCGCAGGCCGACGCTGATCCCGCACTGCTGCTCGAGCAACTGCAGCCGATGCGACGACGGCCCGGTCAGCTGTACCAGCAGCTCGCGATCCGCGACCTCGACGTCCGCGCTGATCGGTTCGCGCCCTTCACTCGAGGAGCGCGTGGTCGACATGGCAGAGGCGTCCGGATTGGGCATGCGTTGCGAAATTGGTGGCAAGCCTACCACCAATACCCCAACGCTTTGCACCCCGCGAGCGGGACTAATCCAGCGGGCTGATCAGCCCGCTCATCAGCCCGCTCATCAGCCTCCGAGCGCGATGCCGATCCGGCGGCGCAGCTCGAGGTACTGCTCGGAGGTGCTGTAGGCCAACAGATCGCGCAAGCGATCCTTTCGGCTCACCGAAGCCGAGTCCTCAGGGCTCGCTTCGATTACGGCGTTCGCCAGCTTCAGGTCGTTCGACAGGATGAAGCCGAGGCGATCCGCGGTGAGGTCCACCGCCGCCATCCACTCCTTCATATCGAGCTCGGGCGCGGCCTCGAGCAGCTTCTGCGTCATGCTGCGCAGCGCGTCGCGTTGCGGTCCGCCGAGGTGCGTGGTGATCGCATCGACGGCATTGCGCACTTGGTTCTCCATCGTGGCCGGCGCCGGGAAGCGCGGCACGATCGTTCGGATCGAAGCGATCAACCACGCGCGCAGACCGGTGCCGGTCGGCACCAGCTGACGCATTAGGTGACCGTTGCGGTAGTAGCAAAGGTGACGCGCGGCGACGAACGCCAGCGCTTGTTGCGGACCACCCGCCTTCGCACCGCCGCCGATGCCGATCGCAGGCGGCGAAGAGAACAAGAACGAGAGACCGCCCGGATCGTGCAGCGCGTCGTAGACCGGCGGTAGGTACGTAGTCGTCGTCTCGCTCACGTGCGCGAGCATGCGGACGATCGCGGTCGGATCCGAAATCGGATCGATGCGCAGGTGCTCGCCGATGCCGAGCGCGTGCAGCGCTTGTGCTTGGGTCGCGATCACCGCCGGCTGCAGCGTCGCGAAGATCGCGGTCAGCAGGCCATCTTCCGCGGGGTGCACGACCAGCTCGCGCCACAGCTCATCGGTGATCGGCTGCTTGGTCTTCGCCAGCTTCGTGAGGCGGTACTTCTTGAAGAATTTCTCTTCGTCCGGATCCGCCATCTTGAGGCAGCGCAGCGCTTGGCACATGCACCACGACTCATCCGGCTTTTTGCCGCTCGTGTAGATCTTGCGGAGCGCTTGCAGCGACTCGACGCGATACGGATCGGCATCGAGGTAGTAGCGATGCGCGGAGACCGCCTGCGCGAAAAACCGCTTGGGCTCTTTGGTGTAGATCGCGCTGAGCGCGGCGCGACGCGGCTCGTTCTCGGGCTCGAGCGCCAAGGCCTCTTCGTAGAAACGCAACGCATCGGCGAGGCGGCCCAAGCGGTGCTGCAGCACCTCGGCACGCGCCTCGAGCAGCGGGGCGATGCGCGCGGGCTCCGCCCCGGCACGCTTCAAGCGATCGATATGCGCTTCGTA
>JAYUYY010000089.1:0-2964 GCA_043752225.1 Sandaracinaceae bacterium
GTCGGCGCTCAAGCTGCCGAGGTGTCGACGCAGCTGCAGGCCGCGTTCGAAAGCGCGACTCAAGCTGCAGCGACTGCGGGCTCGCTGGCGAAACCCGCCGCGCTGCTCTCGCGGCTCAAGTATTACCGACGGTTCTTCGATGAAGTGAACGTGATCGAAGAAGAGGCAGGTGGCTGATGGCGCTGCTCCAAATCTCCGATGCGATGGCGCGCCCGACTCCGATCGGCATCGATCTCGGCACGACCAACAGCTTGATCGCATACGTGCCGCTGGTCGGTGGACCGACGACGGTACGCGACTGCGACAACGAAGCGCTCGTGCCCTCGGTCGTGACGTACCTCGCCGATGGTCGCGTGGTCGTGGGCCGGCCTGCAAAAGCGCTCGCGCTCGAGCACCCAACCGACACCATCGCGAGCGTCAAGCGCTTCATGGGCCGCGGCGCCGACGACGCCGAGACGCATCGCCTTGCGCCCTACAAGTTCGCGACGCGCGAAGGTGCGGTCGTGCGGCTCGCGGTCGCGGGTGATCGTGTGGTCACGCCGATCGAGGTGAGCGCAGAGATCCTGCGCGAGCTGCGCCGTGTCGCCGAAGACGCGCTCGGTGATATCGGAGGCGCGGTGATCACCGTGCCCGCGTACTTCGACGACGCGCAACGCCAAGCCACGCGCGACGCGGGCCGGCTCGCAGGCCTCGAAGTCTTGCGCTTGCTGAACGAGCCGACCGCCGCCGCGCTCGCGTACGGCCTCGACAGCAAGCAGAACGGCACCTTCGCGGTCTACGACCTCGGCGGCGGCACGTTCGACGTCACGATCCTGCTGCTCGAGGACGGCGTCTTCCAAGTGCGCTCGACCGGCGGCGACAGCCAACTCGGCGGCGACGACATGGACCGCGCGCTCGCGGAAAAATTCCTGACTCAGCTCGCACGCGATCCCAAGACCGCCGAGCCGGTGCTCGTGCGCACGCTGATGGACGCTGCCCGCGCGATCAAGCACGGCCTGACCGAGCGCGAAGCGGTCGACGCCGAGATCGAGCTGCCCGGTGACGAGGTGCTCTCGACGCGCGTGACGCGAACGGATTTCGACGCGCTGGTGCTGCCGTTGCTCGAGCGCACGGGCGTCGCGTGCCGGCGCGCGCTGCGCGATGCAGCGCTCACCGCGAGCCAGCTCGATGGCGTGATCCTGGTCGGTGGTTCGACGCGCGTGCCGCGCGTTCGCCAGTACGTGCGCGACACCTTTGGCAGCGAGCCGCTCGACTCGATCGATCCCGATCAAGTCGTCGCGCTCGGCGCGGCGATCCAAGCCGACTTACTCGCCGGCGGCGGTCGCAGCGACGAAGTGTTGCTGCTCGATGTACTTCCGCTTTCGTTGGGCATCGAAGCGATGGGCGGCATCGCCGAGAAGATCCTGCCCCGCAATACGCCGATCCCCACCGCGGCGGCGCAGGTGTTCACGACCTACGCCGACAACCAGACCGGCTTCGATCTGCACGTCGTGCAGGGCGAGCGCGAGACCGCGGAAGCGTGCCGGTCGCTCGCGCGCTTCATCTTGCGCGGCATCCCTCCGATGCCCGCCGGCATGGCGCGGCTCGAGGTTCGCTTCGAGGTCGATGCCGATGGTCTCTTGCACGTCAGCGCCAAAGAGCTGACGACCGGCATCGCGCAGCAAATCGAAGTCAAGCCCAGCTACGGCCTCAGCGACGAAGAGGTGGAGCGCATGCTGCTCGACGCTTACGATCACGCCGAGGAAGACGTGAACGTGCGCGCGCTGCGCGAGCAACGCGTCGAGGCCGAGCGCATTCGCAGCGCGACCGCCAGCGCGCTCGTTCAAGACGCTGCGCTGCTCGAGCCCGGCGAGCGCGAAAAAATCGAAGCCAAGTTGCGCGAGCTTGCGGATGCGATGCGCGGCGAAGACCACCGCGTGATCGCGAGCCGCATTGAAGATCTAGACCACACCTCGCGCGACTTTGCCGGCCGCCGAATGGATCGCAGCATTCGCCGCGCGCTCACCGGCCAGCGGCTGTCTGATGTCGAGCGCGACACGGCCCATGCCGAAGGCATCGACCGTCATCTCGGAAGCGAAAAGAACGATGCCTAGAGTCCGATTCCTCAAAGAAGGCATCGAGGTCGACGTCGCGGACGGCACCTCGATCCTGCAAGCCGCCAAGCAGTGCGGCGCGCCCGAGGGCGACCGCTGCGGTGGCGTGTGCGCGTGCTCGACGTGCCACGTCTACGTGACTCAGGGCTTCGACACGCTCTCGGAGATCGAAGACGAAGAGTTCGACATCCTCGACAAGGCGTTCGACGTGAAGATGCAGTCGCGGCTCGGTTGCCAAGCCAAGATCCACGGCGACATCGACGTCTTGATCAGCGAGGAGAGCTTTCAGGCCTTCCAAGACGAGCACCCGGCTGAGGCGGCCCGCGCCCGCGAGCTGCGCAGCGCCGAGCCAAAGAAGGCCTAGAGCTCGCATGCTTCCCCCGAGCACACCCGCGTTGGTTTCGGGCGCCCGGCCCGCGGCAAGCTCATCTCTTGCGCGTCCGGCGAGGCTCCGCTACACCCGCGGACTCGCAAGAGAATAGGGCGGTTAGCTCAGCTGGATAGAGCGTCGGCCTCCGGAGCCGAAGGTCGCGGGTTCGAATCCCTCACCGCCCGCAAATCGATTCGTGCTAGCGCGCGATGGCGGCGCGGCTCATCTGCTGGCGCAAGCGCTGCACCTCAGCATCCCGCAACCCGCTCGCGGCGTGAATCTTGACGCTGGTCTCGGCGCCGGTCGAGGTCTCCTTCGCGCTGACGCTCAAGATGCCGTCGGCATCGATGTCGAAGCGCACGTCGACCTCGACGTTGCCCGCGGGTCGCGTCGGCAAGCCCTCGAGCACGAACGAGCCGAGCGGCGTATTGGTCGCGACCGTCTCGCCGTCGCCTTGAAAGATCTCGATGCAGACGTCGCGTTGGTTCGCTTTGGTGGTCG
>JAYUYY010000090.1:0-2964 GCA_043752225.1 Sandaracinaceae bacterium
TGAGAGCTCGGCGTGTCGGGTCTCGTCGTCCGCGATCTGCTCCATCGCCGCGCGCACACTCGGGTCACTCGCGGCCGACGCTTGGTAGCACGCGACCAGCGCACCATAGGTCTCGCGCACGCACCCCTCGACCGCGTTCTCGACCGCGATCGCGAACGCATCGCGCGTCGGCATCGCATCGATCACGACCGGCGCAAGCGCACCGCCGAAGCGCCGCGCGATCTCCGACACCACGTGCGCATGCGAGATCTCTTCGAGCGCCGCGCGCGACGCATCGGCGACCAACTGCTCGGGTGCGCCGAGGATTTGCAGCTCGAGCGCAAAGCGTTCGAACGCATGCACGGACGCCGCTTCGAGCCGCGCCGCGCTCGCGAAGTACGTGCCGAGCTCCGGGCACGCCGCGCTGAACGCGTGTGCCGAAGCCGGCCTCAAGCCTTCGGGGCGGCGACCGATTGCGCACAGCGCAGGGCCCACCTCGGTTTGCGAGATCAACGTCACGGTACCGTCCGCTTGCACGTGCCGGACCGTCTCGACATTCGGGCTCCCGCACGGCTCCGAGTTAGTCTGCACCTCGTAGCCATCGTCGATCTTGCGCACGCGCGTGCCGATCGGCGGCTCGTTAGCACCCGACCAACACGCGACGTCGTCGCCTGCGAGCAGCACGGCGATCGCTGCGTCTGCTGTCGTATCGATCGTCCCGAGCAATGCGCTCAGCGCAGCGCGCTCTTCGATCCGAGTCACGACGTCGCCATTCGTGGTGATGATGAAGGGATCGCATTGCCCATCGATCGCGCAGTCAGCCGTCGAGGGGATGAGCGCTTCGATCGCGTCCATGCACGCAGCGACATCGCTCGCCGACGCGCACGCGCGGCCGTACACGTACGCGCGTTCGAACGTCGGATCGGCAGGGCCAGCGTCGCTGTCGAACCAACCAAACGACTGATACATGCGATAGACCGCAGCGTGATCGATCGGTTGTTCGAGGGTCGCCACCGCAAACAACACGGGCCTCCATTCGGAGTCGCACGTGATCGGCTTCCACTCCGCGGACGGCGGAGGCGCGATCGACCCACCGGTTGGCGGTGCGATCGAGCCACCCGTTGGCGGCGCGATCGACCCACCCGTAGGCGGCGCGATCGAGCCACCCGTAGGCGGTGCGCCCGATCCGGCCGTCATCGGAGGCTCGACGCCGCCATCCATGTCCTGAACGTTGGGCCCGAAGTCCTCGTGCGTGTAGTTGCTCGTGCAAGCGATCCCGCCGACACCGAACGACGATGCCACCGCGACGCGCGCGAGCTGGCGAAAGAGCCGGCGCAAGTCGCTGGGATACTTGGGCCGTAGCATCGGAAGAGCCGCGCGCGGAGCTAACTTAGACATGTAATTCCTCGAGTCGTCGCCATCGGGACCGCTTCGAGCACCTATGCTCTCAAGCGGCTCTCGCGTGCAAAGGTGTGCCACGTAGCACCCGTTGCGTCGTTTCCAACGCTAGTTGCAACCGCCGTGCCGCGCCCCGACCGCCGTTGTCGCTTGCGCGACCCGCGCTGCCACCCCTATGAGAGCCGGCTCATGTACACCCTCGTGCTCGTCACGCATTCGTGGTTGCGATACCTCGTGCTCGGCTTGGGGATTTGGCTCTTCATCGCGAGCTTTCTATCGTGGCGCAACGCGCGCGAGACCTCGCCGCAGGACGAGCGGCTTCACGTGCGGTTCCTCGCAGCGCTCGACACGCAGCTCCTGCTCGGGCTGCTCCTCTACTTCGTGCTCAGCCCGATTACCGAAGCCGCGTTCGCCGACTTCGGCGTCGCGATGAAGAACGCGCAGCTGCGGTTCTTCGGCGTCGAGCACATCGTGACCATGCTGCTCGCGGTCGTCGTCGCGCATGTCGGCCGCGTTCGCGCCAAGCGTAAGCAAGGCAGTGCACGTCACCGCTCGGTCTTCATCACGCAAGCCGTGTGGCTCGTGCTCACGCTGGCCGCGATCCCCTGGCCAATGCTCGACACGGGACGTCCACTCTTTCGTCTGTAGCGCGCGACGACATTCCTCCGGTGTGATGCTCAGAACGTGCCTTCGAGCGGGCTATAGCGCACTCCGGCGATCCAGAAGCTCTCTTGCGGTGTGCTCGCGTCTCCCGCATCCGTCCCATAGATGATGGTCGGCCAGAGGTAGCCGCGCGTTTCGTCCTCGAGGAAGTCGAGCTGAAGTGAGAGCACGCCCGCGTGCGGCATCGAAGCATCCGGGAAGAGCCGCAAGCCGCCGAACACGTCGCCGAGATCCACTTGCGCGTGAGCGTGGAGCTCATCCGCTGTGCCCTCGCCGATTACGTCCTCGAAGCCGTGCGCCCACATGCCCACGTTGCCTTCGGCTACCGCGTCCACAGCGCCGTCGAGCGTCTTGAACGTGACCTCAACTCCGATCTCGAGGCGATCGGGACACGACGCTTGCGCAAAAGGCTCGCCGCCTGCGACGACGCAGGTCGTTCCATCGCAATACGTTGGGTGGGCAGGCAGCACGTGGTCGACGTGAGCAGCCGGCGCTTGCTCGACTTGCTCGGCGCGCTCGAGGACCCGCAGCGCTTGCCGTCGGTGCGTGAGCCCTTCGAACAGCTCCGGCTCGCGCGCGAAGCGGCGTATCGCTTGCCGTGGTCGCACGCGGTGCTGCGAGTGCTCGAGCTGCGAGGAGCCGCGCGTGGTGTCGGCGCGCAAGTGCTCTGGATCGCGCGCACGCTGCGCATTCCGAGCGACGACGTGAAAGAAGCGCTCGCGATGCTCGAGGCCACCGGGCAGGTGCACAAGACTCGCAACGGCTACAAGCCGCGCCACGTGATCGCGGTCGACACCAGCCACGATCCCGCGCGCGCACGCGAGCTCAAAGCCGCGTGGACCCAGACCGCGCTCGACCGCATGCGCAGCGGTGTGGAGGGCAGCTTCGGTTACAGCCTGTTCGCGGTGTCGCGAGCCGATCTAG
>JAYUYY010000091.1:0-2963 GCA_043752225.1 Sandaracinaceae bacterium
AAACGCCATCAGCGCCACGCGCTCGCCCAGGCGATCCTCAGCGCGCACGATCTCGCGCGCGACCTCGCGTTGCTGAGCGAAGATGCTTCGCCCGCGCGCATTGCGCTCGGCGGTGGATTGCGAAATGTCGAGCAGCACCAAGACCGCGAGGTCGCGCCGCGTGCGCCGCGCTGCGCTGTAGATGCGCGTCGTCTGCTCGTCGCCGCGGTCGACCACGCTCTGCACCAAGCGGTCGAGGTCGAGCTCTTCGCCGTCGGGCTGTGCGCGATGACGTTCGAGCTCCAGGCCGATGCGCGCGATCTGCGCTCGCACTGCGTGCGCGGAGATCTCGTTGGGCTCGCGCGTTGCTGGGCTGGTGTCGAGCGCGCGGCTCGGCGGCTGGCGCTCGTGCACGTGGGTCCAGCGCGCGCGATAGCGATCCTCGAACGCGCTCCACTCTGGATAAACGAAGCGCGTCGGCCGCGCAGGCAACACGGCCTTCAGCTCGACGGCCGTCGCCACACGCTGCGCGTCGGCAAAGCGCGTGCCTGCTACGAGCCCTGCGCCTGCGAGCGCGATCGCCGCGCCGTCGTCGCTTGCTTGCTCGCCGGAGCCGCCCGGTGAGCGTCCGAAGCCGAGCAGTTTGCCGACCCAATCGCTGAACACGGAGCCCGATAGCGGAGTGGAGAACAGTTTCAACAAGCGCCCGGCGGAGTCATCGAGCTCGTCGTCTTCCGAGTGCTGCTCGACCGCGCCCGAACGCATCGCGTGGCGATTGCTGCTGCTCGGTCCTGTGCCCCGAATGCGCGCGGTAACGAGTCGTGTCGGTCTCAGCACACCGAAGTGCACGGGCAGGGCAGGGACCGGTGCTCGCGCATCGAGCGCACGTGCCAGCGAGTCTTCGGCGCTCCGTGTCGCGCTGCCGGACCAAAGCGAAGTCAGCGCTTGCTCGAAGCGATGCGGCACGCGCTCTTCGTGCACGTTCATCGCGCGCTGTAGCTCGAGCGCGAAGTAGCGTTGCGCCGCCTGTGGACGACCGACCAGTCGATGCACACCGGGTACGCGCAGGCTCGTCGCCGCGACCAGCAGCGCTTGCGCGACGCACGCTTGCCGCAACGCCTCGCTCGGCAGGCCGAGGTCGAGCTGCAGCACCGCGCCGTCGCATGAGCTCGCTTGTCCCGCTGGCGCGCTCACCACGTGCAGCGCCTCGCCCGCGATCGCGCTCGCAAGCGCCGAGAGCGTTGCAGCTCGACCGCTTAGCTCGAGCTCGTCCGTCGTGTGCATTGGCAAAGCGATCACGCGAGGTACGCGTCGAACAACTCGCTGAGCGCGCGTACGGTCTCGGCGTCGTCGGAGAGCGGTGACGCGATGGCCGCAATCGCAGCCGCGCGCGGTGTCATGCCCCGGCCGACGAGCCTGCCCGCGGCAACCAGCTCGCGCGTCGAAGCGGTGTCTCGCCGAGCCGCTCGATGTGCAGCTCGCGCCGGTGATCCATCAAGGGATGCAGCACAACGATGTTGTCCGCGCGCGCTTCGACGACCTCGTCTAAGTAACAGATCGCGCCTTCGCGCACGGCGCGCGTCAGAGGCCCATCCATCCACACCGTATCGTTGCCGCGCAGCAGATAGCGGCCCACCAGATCCGCCGCGGTCAGATCTTCGTGGCAGGGCACGGTGATCAACGGCACGCCCAAGTGCTGCGCCATGTGCTCGACGAAGCGCGTCTCGCCGACGCCGGTCGGCCCTTTGAGCAGCACGGGCATCTGCTCTGCGTGCGCGGCCGAGAACACCTCTCGCTCGTTGCCAACGGGCACGTAGCTCGCGTGCACCACCTTCGGCATGGGCAATGAGAGCGACATCGCTCGCCTCAGTTCCGACCGGTGAAGGGCGGTAAAGGGCCCGAGCCGCGCAGCGGGATGTGCACGTCGTGACCAGGACACTCGTAGTGGGTGCCTGCACCGCACAGCCCGTTGCGCAGATAGCTCGGCACGCCAGCCGGCCACGGATCGATGTGCAATGTCGTTGCGATGAACAGCGAGCTGTACGTGAGCACAGCGAGGTTCACGAACCCGCCGACGGCGAGCACGCGCAAGAGCGTATGGCCGCGCTTCCAGGTGAGCTTCTCGAGGCCGCGCTCGACCAGCAGCTGTCCCTTGTCATCGCGAAAGTAATAGAGCGCGCCGGTCGCGGCGATGCAGCCGCCGCCGAGGAACGACTCGTACAGCGGAAACTGAAACCACTCGCCGCCCCACAAGGAAAGCGATGCGATCGAGCCTGGGTACGCGAACATGCCGGTGCGCACGAGCACGCCTTCGGCGATCAAGTCACCGACGAACACGGTCGCGAGCGCGACCAAGCACAAGTGCGGCGCGCCCCAGCTCGGAAAGCGCCGCTTGGCCAAGCGCATCGCGGTCGCGCATACGGCCGCCATGCTCGGGTAGGTCCACATATACACGCCGCCGTCGAACAAGATCGGCTCCGGCATGCGCGAGCCGTTCGGTGAGAGCCACCCCGGGATGAGCTCGCACCACGACCCGAAGTTCACGAAGTACGCGTTGTACGAGAACACGGGCCGCACGTAGTTGATCAGCGGGTCCTGCCAGAGCGCAGTGAGCCACGCGAGCACGAACACCGCGAGCGCGGGCATCCGCCCAGCCTTGCGCGTGGTGCGCACACACCACGCGATCGAGAGCAGCGCGAGGAACACGGTGCCACCTTGGATCAGCCAGACCATAGGCTGCATGTAAGCGGGAGCCGGCGTGTCGCCGGGTGGCGTGGCTCGAAAGTGATCGGAGGCGATCCACGCCGCGAACACGTAGGTCTGCAGCGCGAGGAAGCAGCCGCCGAGGGCCGCCCACCACAAGATCGGCCTCGCCTCGCCGGCAGGAGAGGCAAAGCGCTCGGCACCGCGAGCCTCGAGGATGGCTGTCATGTCTGCTCCGTCGCATACCAGCCACGCGCGGTCTGGTCAGCTGGTTGGACCAG
>JAYUYY010000092.1:0-7610 GCA_043752225.1 Sandaracinaceae bacterium
CGTTCCTGCAGCGCATGGATTTGGCGGACCCGAGCGGTGTGGAGCAAACGCTGTATGCGCGCTTGCTGGCTGCGGAGCTGCGGCGGCAACGCTCTCTCGAGTCTAAAGGCGTGTAGTCTCGCCGCCGTGACGCGTGTGCATTTGCCGATTCTCGACGCTGCCGTGCGCGCGCCGCTCGTGCAGTTGCATCGCGCGATCGATGCGATGACGGCACCGCTCCACACGCTGCATGCCGAGCGCTTGCGCTGTGCGCGCGGCTGCAGCGCGTGCTGCGTCGATGACCTAACGGTATTTGCGCTCGAGGCCGCCGAGATCGTCGCGCATCATGGCGCGCTGCTCGAGAACGCCGCGCCGCATCCAGAGGGCGCATGCGCGTTTCTCGATGTGGACGGCGCGTGCCGGATCTACGCGCAAAGGCCGTACGTGTGTCGCACGCAGGGGTTGCCGCTGCGCTGGCTCGAGGAACGGGACCAAGAGCCCGTCGAGCTGCGCGACATCTGCGAGCTGAACCTCGGCGACGACACCGCAACGCCGATCACCGAGCTGTCGGCGGAGCAGTGCTTCACGCTCGGTCCGGTCGAGGCGCGCTTGCACGACGAAGCCGAGCGCGCAGGCGCAGCGGAGCGCGTGTCGTTGCGCGAGCTGTTTAGGATCCGCGCGAGCTGAACAAACGGCTATCCTGCCGCGACTTTGGCGCAAGACCCGCTCGCCACCGCCGAGAATGCCAAGACGCTGCCGCGTTTGCCGCTCGCGGTGTTCATGCTCGGGTTCGCGAGCTTCTTCACCGACGTCGCGTCCGACATGATCTTTCCGCTGCTCCCCGCGTTCGTCACGACGCTCGGCGGCAGCGCGGTCTACTTGGGTTTGATCGAAGGCGTCGCCGATGCCGTGTCGAGCATGCTCAAGCTCGCGTCGGGCTACGTCGCGGATCGCGTCCCGCGTCGCAAGCCGCTCGTGCTGTTTGGCTATGGCCTCGCCGCCTTGGCCCGGCCGCTGGTCGCGTTCGCCAGCGCGCCCGTGCACGTGCTGATCGTGCGGGTCACCGATCGCGTGGGCAAAGGCATCCGCAGCTCGCCGCGCGACGCGCTGATCGCATCGCTCGTGCCTTCGAGCTCGGCGGGACGCGCGTTCGGCGTGCAGCGCGGGCTCGATCATGCGGGCGCGGTCGTGGGGCCGATCATCGCGTCGGTGCTGCTCGCCTACGGTTTGCCGCTGCGCGACGTGTTTCTCGCAGCGAGCGTGCCGAGCTTGCTCGGCCTCATCTGCGTGATCGCCGTGCGCGAGCCGGCGCGAGCGCCGATCGCGAAGGTTGAGCAGCGGACGTCGGAGGCGAAATCCCTGCACGCGGAGCCGCTCTCGCCGCCGCTCAAGAAGTACCTGTGGATCCTGGCGCTGTTTGCGCTCGGCGGATCCTCGGACGCGTTCTTGCTTCTGCGTGCTCGCGAGCTCGGCGTCGAGGTCTCGCTGATCCCGCTCTTATGGTCGGCGTGCCACGTCTCGAAAGTCGTGAGCTCGTACGTGGGCGGCGGGCTCGCGGATCGAGTGCGTCGAGCACCGCTGATCGCCTCGGGATGGCTAGTATACGGCCTTACATACGTAGGTCTCGGTCTCGCGAGCGGGCCGCTCGCAGCTTGGGTGTTGTTCATCGTGTATGGGACCTACGCCGGGCTCACCGAGCCGGCCGAGCGCGCGCTGATCCGCGATCTCGCACCGAAGCACGCGCAAGGTCGCGCGTTCGGGTACTTCAACTTCGTGCTTGGCGTGAGCGCGGTGCCCGCCGGTTTGCTCACCGGGCTCTTGTGGACCGAGTACGGCGCGCTGACGGCGCTCAGCACCGGAGCGGTGCTCGCCTGCGCCGCTGCGGTCGCGTTGCTGATTTGGGATCGCGCGCAGCGCGCAGCGCGCAACGATTGACAGTGCGGGCAGCGCGCGATGTGCTGCGCGCATGACCGACAACCGCGAGCAGCTCGAGTATTGGAACGGCGCAGGCGGAGCGCGCTGGGTGACCCATCAGGTGGCGCTCGATCGCATGGTCGGTCCTTTTGGTGAGGCTGCGATGAGGCGCTTGGAGCTGCGGCCGGGTGAGCACGTGCTCGACGTGGGCTGCGGCTGCGGCGACACGATGCTCGCGCTCGCACAAGCGGTGGGCGCGCACGGCTCGGTGACCGGGATCGATCTCTCGGCGCCGATGGTCGAGCTCGCGCGCAAGCGAAACCCGGGTGCCACGGTGATCGCGGCCGACGCCGTCGAGCACGGCTTCGATCGCACGTTCGATGCGATGTTCTCGCGCTTCGGCGTGATGTTCTTCGCCGATCCGGTGGCTGCGTTTCGGCGCCTGCACGGGTTGCTCACGCGCTCGCCGATCGGCCGCGTCGCGTTCGCGTGTTGGCGCAGCGAGTCGGAGAACACTTGGGCGAGCGTGCCTTTTGCGGCGGTGCGCAGCGTGCTGCCTGACGCGCAGCTCGGCGTGCAAGATCGCAGCACAGGTCCTGGTCCGTTCGCGTTTGCCGACCGCGAGCTCGTCGCTCGCATGTTGATCGACGCCGGATTTTCCGAGATCGCGATCGAGCGGTTCGATACCGAAGTCGAGGTCTCGCGCACGGGCCTGCAGGATGCCGTGCGGTTCGCGCTCACCGCAGGCCCCGCGGCGCGGCTCTTGGCGCAGGCCTCGGCGATCGACAAACAGCGCGCTGCGGTTGCGGTAGGTGAGGCGCTTGCCGGCCATCTCGTGGGCCAGCGCGTCGCGCTTCGCGGAGCCGCCTGGACCGTGCTCGCTCGCAGAGGCTGGGACAAAGCGTAGAAGCGCGAGTCCGGCTCGGGCCGCAACGTGGCGCTTCGGGCCGATGCGGGCTACACAGCGGGCTCTTTTTCGAGGTGGCCGATGCAGGTGATCGAATGGCTCGTCGATTTGATTCGCAATCCCGGTGCGCTGATCGAGTGGGGCGGTTATCCGGGCCTTGCCTTGATCATCTTTCTCGAGACCGGTGCGCTGATCTTCTTCCTGCCCGGCGACTCGCTGCTCGTCATGGCCGGCCTCTACGCCGCCAAGGGTGACCTCAACATCTTCTACTTGAACCTGCTGCTGATCCCGATGGCGATCATCGGCGACGCGCTCTCGTACCAAATCGGCATGCGCGCAGGCCCGAGGATCTTCAGCCGTCCGAAGTCGCGGTTCTTCGACCCGGCGCACATGCAGGCCGCGCACAACTTCTACGAAAAGCACGGCGGCAAGGCGATCATCATCGCGCGCTTCATGCCGATCCTGCGCACGTTCGTGCCGGTCGTCGCTGGCGTCGCGCAGATGGGCTACCGCAAGTTCGCGACGTACAACATCATCGGCGGCGCGGCGTGGGTGTCGTCTATGACGTTGCTGGGCTACGTGCTCGGCACGACGTTCCCGGAGGTCGGCAAGCACATCGAGAAGGTGATCATCGTGATCGTGCTGCTCTCGATCTCGCCGGGCATCTACGCGTGGATCAAGTCGAAGACGAACAAGACCGCGCAGCCGGATGCCTCGGCCTGAGGCGCGCGATGGCTACCCAACAATCTCCGCAATCGCTCTCCAATCGCGTCGCGCTCGTCACGGGTGCGAACACCGGCATTGGTCGTGTCACGGCGCTCGAGCTCGCCAAGCGCGGCGCGCGCGTGTTCGTAGCGGTGCGCTCGGTCGACAAGGTTCAATCGCTGATCGAAGAGGCGCGTGCGGCGGGCGGCGTGGTCGAGGCGCTCGCGGTCGACCTCGGCGACTTCGCTTCGGTGCGCGCGTTCGCGGCGGACTTTCGCGCGCGCGATGTGTCGATCGATCTGCTGATCAACAACGCGGGCGTTGCGGGTCTGCGCGGCTTCACCAAGTCGGGCTTCGAGCTGGCGTTCGGCGTCAACCACATGGGGCATTTCTTGCTCACGACGCTGCTGCTCGATCGCGTCAAGGCGGCGGCGCAGGTCGCGGGCAGCGCGCGCATCGTGACGGTCGCGAGCCGCGCGCACTACGACTGCAAGCACTTCGATCTCACGACCGTGCAGCGGTCGACGCGCTCGCTGACCGGGTTGCCGGAGTACGCGACCTCGAAGCTCGCCAACGTGCTGTTCTCATCGGAGCTCGCGCGCCGGCTCGTCGGCACGGGCATCACGACGTACTCGCTGCATCCGGGCGTGGTCGCGTCGGACATCTGGCGGGGCGTGCCGTGGGGCGTGCGCTCGCTGATCAAGCTCGCGATGATCACACCCGAAAAAGGCGCGCTCACCACGTTGCACTGCGCGACGTCCTCGGATGCCGGCCGTGAGACCGGCCTCTACTACGACAAGAGCAAGCCGCGCGATCCGAGCCAGCTCGCCAAAGACGCGCAGCTCGCGCATCAGCTCTGGCAACAGAGCGAAGGCTGGATTTCGGCGAGCCAGTGACCGTGGAGCTGCCTCCGGGTCGCCGTGGAATCTAGGCGGCGCTTACAGTGCACGACTCGTCATCTGGCCAGCTCCGAACGCTGTACGACCGATAGTGATCAGCACAACTGTCTCCGGCTGTGGGAGGCGTGGTGTAGATTGCCTATTGGTTTGGGCAACGGCTTTGGCAGGCCGGTGGTGGTGGGTTGGGTCAGCGATTGGCGCATCGCTATCGGGTGGTCGCACCGCTCGCGAAGGGCGGGCTCGCGGTCATCTATGAGGCATTCGATGAGGTGGCCGGGCGTGCGGTCGCGCTCAAGCGTTTGCGCCTCGACACGATTCCAGAGCGCCATCGCGCACGCGCGGCGATCGCGTTCGAGCGCGAGTACTTCACGCTCGCGCAGCTCGAGCACCCGCGCGTCATCCAGGTCTACGACTACGGGCTCGACGAGGCCGGCCCGTATTACACGATGGAGCTGCTGGACGGCGTCGACCTGCGCGAGCGCGCGCCGCTGTCATGGCGCCAAGCGTGCGTGGTGCTGCGCGATGTGAGCTCATCGCTCGCGCTCTTGCACTCCCGGCACTTGCTGCACCACGACTTGAGCCCGCGCAACGTGCGCTGCACGAACGACGGTCACGCCAAGCTCTTCGATTTTGGTGCGATGGGGCAGTTCGGTCCGATCGCGCAGCTCGTCGGTACGCCTGCGTACATGGCGCCGGAGATGATCCACGGCCAAGTGCTCGATGCGCGCTCCGATCTATTCGGGCTCGGCGCGCTCGCGTATTTCGCGCTCAGCCGGCAGCACGCCTTTCCGCCAACGCGCACCGCGGATCTCGCGGAGACCTGGCACAAGCCGCCGACGCCGCTGCGCCAGCTCGTGCCCTCGCTGCCGATCGCGCTCGATCACTTGATCGCATCGCTTCTGAGCCTCGATCCGATGGCGCGGCCGAGCAGCGCTGCTGAAGTCGCAGGTCGCTTGTCGGCGATCGCGGAGCTGCCTGCGGAAGACTTGCGCGTCGCGGATGGGTACCTCGCGTCGCCGGCGTTCACCGCGCGCCAAGAGCCGCTCGCGGAGTGGAAGGCGCTGGTCGGCGAGCTGATGCAGGGCAAAGGCAAGGCGCTCTTGCTGCGCGGCGCGAGCGGCATGGGCCGCAGCCGGTTTCTAGAGGTCGCATCGCTGCAGGCCAAGCTCGCGGGCGCGACTGCGCTGCATGTGCAGGTGAATGGTCGCAGCGCGGTGCCGTACGCCGCGGTCCAAGCGCTCAGCGTCGAGCTGATGCAGCAGCGGCCCGATCTGATGATCGTGAGCTGGGACCCGAGTACGCTGCTGCGCGTGTGCCGGCAGACGCCGCTCGTGATCACGGTCGATGATTTCGACCAATGCGATCCGACGTCCGCCGCGGTGATCGCAGAGCTGGCGTTGTCTGCGGAGCGCTACTCGCTGCTCTTGATGTTGAGCGTTCGCAACGAGCCCTTCGCGGCGCGCGCCAAGGTGGTCGAGCGCATGGCCGAACAGCTCGACGTGATCGAGCTGCGCCCGCTGGTGCGCGACGCGATGGTCGAGCTGCTGCGCTCGGTGTTCGGCGACGTGCCGAGCTTGGGCGTGGTCGCCGAGTGGGTGCAGCGCTTGAGCCGCGGCAATCCGCGGATGGCGATGGATCTCGCGCACCACCTCGTCGATCGCGGCATCGCACGCATGCGCGACGGCGTGTGGCTCCTGCCGGAGAGCTTGCGCGCGGTGGATCTGCCGGACAGCGTCGAGCAAGCGGTCGAGGCGCGCGTCGATGCGCTGAGCCTCGCGGCGGGTCGGATCGCGCAATCGCTCGCACTGCTCACGCCGTTTGCGCCGCTCACCGTGGCCGAGATCGTCGACCTAGCGCGCGAAGGCTTCGCGCCAGGAGAGATCTACGCGGCGCTCGACGAGCTGGTCGGCGCGCAGATCTTGGTCAGCGCAGGCGATACGTACGTGTTCAAGGATCGCGCGGTCGCGAGCAGCGTGCGCGCGAGCCTCGATGCGACGACCGCGCAGGCGCTGCATCACCGGCTCGCAGCCGCGTATACGCTGCGCGGCGATGTCGAGCTGAGCTTTCTCACCGCGCACCATCTGCTGCGCGGCGGCGCACCGAACAAGGCGTATGAAGTGATGTCCGCGGTGCGAGCTCCGACCGAGCTCGCTGGCTTGCGCTCGCTGTTCAGTCGCAGCCGCCAGGGCATCGCGCTGCACGAAGCGATGCTCGAATACGCCGTGCACAGCGAAGAGCCGCCGCGCCGGATCTATCGCAGGCGCCGCACGCTGGTGGAGCTCGCGGCGGTCGCCGATGCGTCGCTCTTGCGCCACGCGCCGGCTGCGCTCGAGCAGCTCAAGCGGGACACGGGGCTTTCGTTGCTCGAAGGCGATGAGCTCGTGCTGACCGGCTCGGCGCGTGGCGTGCGCTGCATGGAGCGCGCGCACGCGGTCTGGGAAGCTACGCCAGATGCGCGGCGTGGCCTGCATCCGCTGCGCGCGCTGCAAGAGCTCGGGATGTTCACCACGTCGCTGTGCGGCGCGTTTACGCGCGGCTGGGACGCTGTGGGGCTGCGCAGCTTGCCCGCGCTGCTCGAGCCGTTCTTGAGCGTGCCCGGCATCGCCGTCACGCACGCGATCGTGATGCTCGCGATCGATTCGATCTCGGGCGGCCACGAGGTCGCAGAGCAGCGCCGGCGCGCGATCGTCACTTTTAGCCAGCCGATCGAAGGCGTCGACACTGCGATGCAGCAATCCGCGCGCGCCGCGATGAAGTACTACCTCGGGCTCGACTGCGCGATCGTCAGCGATCCGGCCGCGCTCGAGCACGCCGACTTCGTCGAGCAGTTCCCGGCGTATTCCGCGCTCGCGTGGCACGTGCGTAGCCTCTATTACGCGTGCTCGGGCGACGCGCGCGACATGCTCGACTGCCAGCGCCGCATGGAGCTCTTCGCGCTGCGCGACGTCGACAACGAGCAGTTCTTGCAGGTCGGACTGGTGTACACGCTGTTGATCGCGGTGCGCACCGACGATCTGCTCACGCTCCAGCGCATGCTCGGGATGGTCGACGACGAGGCCAAGCGGTTTCCGGGTTGGGTTCCGTGGCGACACGTATTTCGAGGCGGCTATCACTGGCTGCGCGGTGAGCTGAGCCTCGCGCGCAGCGAGCTCGAAGCGGGCCTTGTGCTCGTGCAACCTGGCATGCACGGCGCATGGCAGCAGCTG
>JAYUYY010000093.1:0-7602 GCA_043752225.1 Sandaracinaceae bacterium
GGCAGGTAGAGACCGACGAGCTTCTCGATCGACGCCAGCCGATCGTCGATATCGAGCGTGCGTTCGCGCATGCCGCGCAGCTTGCGGATCAGCTTGTCGGGCAAGAGATCGATCGCTTCGAGCACCGTCTGCGCGAGCGCGCGCGTGTTCTGAACGCAAAACGGATCGTCGGGCTCGACCAGCACCGAATCGCAACGCGACTTCCACAAGCGCTCCGTGCGCGTGCGACCGGGCGCTCGGTAGTACTTGCGGTGGGCAAGCACGATCAGCTCTGCGGCGCGCCCGACCGAGCATTGATTTCGATGCGAGCTGCCGACGTGATAGACGCGCGCCGCTCGACCTTCGAGCAAGAGCGCGGCCGCAGTCGTCATCGCTTGCGCAACCATGTCGACCGGGATCACGTCGAACGCGGCCGTGGGTCGTGCCGGGATCGCGCGAAACCAAGTGCCCATCACGTAAGCCAGCGGCGCGCTGCCGTTGAAGCTCTCGTTCCAACCCGGAAACGGATGCTCGATCGAGCTCTCCACGATGCTCGGCCGCACGATCGTAAACGGCAGCCGATTGAAGCGCCGCACCAAGAGCGACTCCGCAAGGCTCTTCGTATACGTGTACGTGTTTGGCCAGCCCAAGCGAGCCGCGCGCGTGGTGCCTTCTTCCGACAGCGCATCGCGCAGCCGCTCGCGTTGCAGGCGCCGCAGCTCTCCTGTGATCGAGCGTGCACGCTCCCCGTTCGACTTGCCGTTGGCGGCGGTCTCAGCCTCGGCGCGCAGACACGCGATGTGCTCGGGCGCTTCGTGCTCGGCGCAAATGCGCGCGGCCGCTTCACGCGCCAGCAACAGCTCGCGCTCGGCGTCGAAATGCGGATCGAGCGGCGCGAAGTTTGGAACGACGTCTTCTGGGATCGTGCCGTAGCGCTTACCCGCGACGTAACACGTCGAGACGTGCAGCAACGACGCGTGATCGGAGCTCGCCGCGAGCTCTGCCACGTTGAGCGTGCCGTCCACGTTGGCAGCGAGCGCCTTGCGCAGATCGGGATCGAAGTCGACCAGGCCCGCGCAGTGCACGATCACGTCGATGTCGCGGCGCAAGCCGGGAAGCTCGGACGCTGCGATGCCGAGATTCGCTTCTGAGATCTCGCCTTCGATGACGTGCACTTTGCTTGCGAGAAAGCTCGCGAAGCTCGTGCCGTAGCGCTCGTGCAGCGGGCGGAACGCCGGCGAGCCGTTCACCATCTTCTCGAAGCGCTCTTGCGCGGACATCAACGCCTTGCGGCGCAGCAGCACGCGGATGCTCCCGACCTCGGGCACGAGGTCGAGCATCATCGTGAGCCACACCTTGCCGACGAAACCGCTGGCTCCGGTCAGCAACACGTGTTTGCCAGCAAAGCTCTTGCGGATCGAAAGCGGTGTTGCGTTAGACATCGTAGTCGAGCACCGGCCAATCGGATTGATGCGCTGCACGACGCAGCGTGAAGTCGGGGTTCACGGCGCAGCGCGAGCCCACGCTCGAGAGCAAGAGCAAGTCCGGTCCGTGCGCGCCGTAAGCGACCGAACGCGAAAGATCGAGGCCGTGCTGCTCGGCGTGCTTGCGCGCGTATGCGTCCGAGCCGTGCCCGCCGACGACGGGGTCGAGCAGCTTGCCGGTCGCGAACCCATCGCGAAGCTCGAGCCGGTTGCAGACGAAGTCATCGACCTGGCGCAGGTGCGCAGCCAGCGCGGCGACCACCGGCTCGAGCGCATCGGAGATCAACACGACTCGGTGACCGGCCGCGCGAGCCGCTTTGATCAGCTCGACGCCGCCCTTGAGCACGCGCTCTTGCAGAACCTGCGCGAAGTACTCCTCGGCAAGCACCGCGATGCGGTCTTCCGACATCCCGCGAAGCGCGAGATAGACCAGACGGTTGGCGAGCACCCGATCGCTCTGCCCGAGCAGCGCGTAGAACGGCGCGGTCATCGCGAGCTGGCCGAGGCGTAGTGTTCGGTCGCTAAAGCGGGCTTGGTTCGCCGCGCAATAGGCCGCGAGAGAGACCGCTCCCCGTGACAGCAAGGTGCCTTCGACCCGGAAGAAGGCAGCGGATGTGGCGGCTTGCGACACCATCTACGGCCGCAAGCTAGACTGACATGTCATTCTAGTCCAGTACGGCGTGCGCGTCGGCACCATTCCGCGGCCTATACGGTCTGATCCCGCCCTCTTAGTGGCCCATTTTCACGTGAATATGCGCTCGCTCTGTACGTCGCTTGCACACTCGGCTTCCCTCGCGTGCGGGTCTGCGCGTATGGTCTCGACACCCGCGGCGCGAGCGCAGGCTCAACTTGGGCGCCGCCCTTCGAAGCAGGTTTTTCATCCCATGAAGACATCCAAGCTCTCGATCCTCGCCCTCGCCTCTTCTTTTGCGCTCTTGGCCTTTGCCCTCGCGCCCGCCGCCGAGGCGGCCAGCCTCAAAGCGCAGGTCTACTTGGTGCAAGCCGCCGTGCCGAAAGCGGGCAGTGAGAAGGCCCTCATCGGCTTCGCGAAGCGCAACAGCGCTCGCATCCTGCGTGAGGGAACCGACGCACCCGTGAAGGAGCGCAAGTGGAACGCGAGCCTGATCGTCGCGTTCAATCAGCCGGTCGGCGATCTCGAGTTCCAGGTGCTCTTCTACGACGTGCACGATGGCCCGCGCCGCTTCGTGAATGACCTCGCGACCTTCGTCGACGACAAGAAGCAGAAGACGTTCGTGCAAAAGGTCACGCTGCCGCGCCCGACCTTCAAGCCCAACCGCAACATGGAGCTGGTCGTGACCGTGCACCGTGCAGAGGTTGGCAAGCAGAAGTTCGCGCTCACGGGCGAAGAGATCCGTCGCAGCGGCACGGTCTCGTTCGGCGAAGACGAGCGCTAGCCGATTTGCGCTAGGGGCGCCGGCTTTGTATCGTCGGCGACCTTTGCAGCGAGGGTCAGCTCAGTGCGCGATCGCCGTTATTCGTTTGAGTTCTTTCCGCCCAAGACCGAAGCCGGCTTGAAGCGGTTTTCGGGCGTGGTGCGCAAGCTCGCGCCGCTCCAGCCGAGCTTCGTGTCGGTGACGTTCGGCGCAGGCGGCAGCACCCGCGAGGGCAGCTTCCAAACCGCGTCCGAGATCATGCGCACGACGGACTTGGCGGTCACGCCGCACTTGTCCTGCATCGG
The DNA here is from genome assembly GCA_043752225.1 of Sandaracinaceae bacterium. Lineage (GTDB taxonomy): Bacteria > Myxococcota_A > Polyangia > Polyangiales > JAFGIB01 > JAYUYY01. The sequence goes on from JAYUYY010000093.1 coordinate 3,163, forward strand.
TTCGACGCCAGAGCAGATCGAAGCACAGCTCGCCATGTACAAGGCGATCGGTGTCTCGCGCATCATGGCGCTGCGCGGTGACCTGCCTGAAAACGAAGCCGAGCTGGGCCGCGCCTTTTCATACGCGAGCGAGCTCGTAGCGTTCATCCGCAAGCAAGGCGGCTTTCACATCTCGGTCGCGTGCTACCCAGAGTTCCACCCCGAGTCCTCGGCGCCCGAAGCCGATGTGCAGGCGTTCGTGGCGAAGGCGCGAGCCGGCGCCGACGAAGCGATCACGCAGTACTTCTTCAACAACGACGCGTACTACCGGTTCGTCGAGTGGGTGCGAAAGCTCGGGGTCGAGATCCCGATCGTCGCCGGGCTGATGCCGATCGCCGACTACGGTCAGATCGTTAAGTTCTCGAGCTTCTGCGGCGCCGACATCCCAGCGTGGATCCGCAAGCGCATGGAAGCGCTGCAAGGTGATCCCGAGGGACAGAAGGAGCTCGGGATCGAGATCGCGGTGCGCCAAGCCGAAGACCTGCTGCGCTTCGGCGCACCGGGCATCCACTTCTACACGCTCAATCGCGCGGAGCCGACGATCCGGATCTGGGAAGCGCTCGGCTTGCCGACAGCACAGACGGCTGCGGATGCGCCGTCATCCGACGCATCCGCGACATCCGTCAGCTAGCTGTGCGCGCGCCCTGGCTTAGCTAGCCGCGCGCCCGGTCAGCGTTGTTACTTGTTGAGCGCGCGGGCGCGGTGCTTCTCTTTGTACTGCTTGCGCCAAGCCTTGTGACATGTCTTGCAGGACTGCCCTGCGGCCTTCGCGTCGCCGGCCTTCGCGGCCGCTGCGCCCGCTTTCGCCGTCTTCGACCAGCTCTGCTCGCCCTCGTTCCACGTGGGGTCGGGGGCCATCGTCGCCGCCTTGTCGAGGTGCTCGCTGAGCGTCTTCAAGTCGTTGGCGTCGAGCGCGGCCTGCATTTCCTTCTCCATCCAGTCGTGGAGGGGACAGGTTCCAGGGGTGCTGCATTCTTTGCCCTCGGCGCGGACGCGGGGCTGATCGATCATCGAAACACCGGCCGCAACGGCCACCAAAACAAGCACGGTTGCAAAGCGCTTCATCATTTCGCTCTCCTCATTTCAGGCACGACGAACCGAAGACTCGAGGATTCAGCCGCGCGCATGCGGAGGGCGCGACCTTTGGCCCTCTGCAACCACGCGCGACCGGCCGAGATTCCGGCCAGGCTCAGAGTCACTTCACGGCATTGATCGACTGCATGTACGCGAGCAGCGATTCGAGATCACCAGCGCTGATCCGCGCTTCAGAGAACGGCCGCATCTTGCCCGAGCCTTCTCGGACCTGTTGGCGGAGACGCGCAGGCGTGCGGGGGTCTGCGATCAAGCTCGGGCCGACATCTTCTTCGCCGCCCGGATGGCAGTCATCGCAATGCGTCTCGAAGATCGCTTTGCCGGCGTCCACATCCGTCGAGGTGATTGGGCCTTCATAGGAGCCACCGCCCTCTTCGCCGCCCGCGGTCTCGTCGGACGACGGCTCTTCTGAGCCGCCACCACCGCATGCGCTGATCAGCGCGCTGCTCACGAAAGCCACAATCGAAAAGCCCAAGCCCGTAGCTGCAATTCGCACGTCGCGACCTCCTCGAGATGATTGCCGGCACGCATGAAACCCAAAAGCGCACCGAAACGCAAAGGTCGACGGTGGGTCACTCGGGATTTGTCACAGGTGAGCGGTCACCCGCGCAGCAAGCCGAGCGCGCGCAAGAAGCTCGACCCCATGATCTTGCGAATGGCGTCATGCGCGACGCCGCGATCGAGCAGCGCTTGCACGAGCCGCGGGAGCTCGAGGCAGGTCGACATGTCGCGCGGCGTGATGATCAAGCCGTCCCAATCGCTGCCGAGCGCAGCGTGGTCGGGTCCGATCACGCGCACCACATGCTCGAGATGCGCCGCGATGCGGTCCACGCGGCCGGATCCGAAATAGGGATCGCCCAAGTACGCCGAGTGAAAAATCACGCCGACGACGCCGCCGGTGTCCGCGACGGCCTTGAGCTGCTCGTCGTCGATGTTGCGCCACAGCGGATGCACGCCGCATACGCCGGTGTGCGAGACGAGCAAAGGCTGAGACTTGTCGTGAACGCGGACCGCATCGAAGAAGCCTTCGCGCGAGACGTGCGAGAGGTCGACGAACACGCGATGCGCGTTGAGCCGTTCCACGAACGCGCAACCGTGCGCGGTGAGACCGGGCTTGCGCTTGCCGAAGGGCGAGCTGGCCACGCCGAGCTTCGATTTCGATAAATGCATGATCGTCGAGGCGACGATCGAGCCATCCGCGAGCACGTCGTCTTCGCTCGCATCGAAGGCGTTGCCGCCTTGAATGCTGATGAACGCGGCGTGCACGCCCCGCGCGCGAGCGGCGCGATGCTCGGCCACGTTGCGCACCAGCTGCCAGCGATCGGGCGCGGCGTCGAACAGCGCGCGGAAGCTCGCGAGGTTCTCGCGCAGCGCTTGCGCGCGACCGCGCTCGCCGCGCAGCGGGTTGGTGGTGATCGACCACAGCGCGCTGCCGATGCGCGCCGCCTGCAACCGAGGCAAGTCGACTTGGCTGTAGAAGCGCGCGCCAAACAGCCCGCGGCCGTGTCGACGCAGCGGGTCGTAGGCGAGCAAGCGCGACCAGATGAACGAGTCCACGTGCAGGTCGACGACCTCGGAGTCGAGGTACAGGTCGATCGCCTCGCGTGAGACGCCGAGCTCGGCGGCCCAGCGCGAAGGCTCGATCGGCTCGGGCGGACCTGCTTGTTCTCTGCTTTGAATCATGACGTACGCGTCCATCGTCGGGTGCCCGATGGTGCCTATGCAAGGCAAGAGCGCAGCGCAGGGGTCGCCCTTGTCGGGCGCACCCTCGACGCCTATATAAAGCGCGCCGTGTCTTGAGCTGCGGTACGCGTGACTTGCTTGTGGAAAGGACCCTGAGAATGAGCACTTCCTCCATTCGCTCTGCTTTGCTGTGTGCCGGGTTGCTCGGCTGCACCCTCGCCAGCGCCTGCAGCAGCGGGCCCCGAGCCGTACGCGGGACCGACGAGCCCGGGCTCGACCACAGCGCGATGAGCACCGGCCTCGACCGCAGCGATCTCCAGCGCATGCTCAACGAGAACATGGAGACGATGCGCAAGTCGGCGGTCGTGCAGCGCTGGCAGGCAGAAGACCGGCCGTCGGTTTCGGTGCTGCCGATCCAGAACGAGACCTCGGAGCACATCGAGAGCGCGCTCAACGCGTTGATCAGCGACATCGAGACCCAGCTCGTGAACTGGGGCGCGGTCAAAGTCGTGAGCTTGCAGAACCAGCAGCAGCTCATGGAAGAAGTGCGCAGGCAGTACTCGAACGGCTTCGACCAGACGCAGATCGCGCACTGGGGCAAGCAAGTCGGCGCGCGCTACTTCGTGACCGGCAAGGTCTACACGACCGATGAGCGGGTCGAAGACCAGCACCGCGTGCAGTACTACTTGTTCTTGCAGGTCTTGAACGTCGAGACCGGCGAGATCATGTTCCAGAACAAGACGAACACGACCAAGGCGATGATCCGCGATTGACCCGCGGATCGCGCATCGGATGAACGACCTGCTGGACAGAGAGGGGCAACGTCCAGGTTTCGCGCTTGGCATGCTGGTCGTGCTCGCGTGCGGCGTGCTCACCAGCGCGTGCTCCGGCCATTCGGAACGCACGCGTGGCGCACGCAGCGCGCTCGATGTCGGTCGGCCGCAAGAAGCGCTGAAGCTGCTCAACGAAGAGCTCGACGTCGACAGCGAGAATGAGCTGCCGAAAGATCTCGAAGGCGACGAGATCCTGCTCGTGCTCGACCGCGCGGTGATCCTGCAACAGCTCGACAAGTACGCGCTGTCGAGTCGCGATCTCGAGGCGGCCGACAAGCAGATCGAGGTGCTCGATTTCTCGCGCGGGTCGCTCGACGACATCTCGAAGTACATGTTCTCGGATGACTCGGGGCCGTATCAGGCGCCGGCGTACGAGAAGCTGCTGATCAACACCATGAACATGGTGAACTACTTAGCGCGCGCGGATCTCAGCGGCGCGCGGGTCGAGGCGCGGCGCTTTGCGACGATGCAGAAGTTCATCGCGGAGCACGATTCGCACGGTCGTTCGCTCTCGGGGCCGGGCAGCTATTTGAGCGGCTTCATCTTCGAGAAGAGCCGCGAGCCAGGCGCCGCGCTGCGCTATTACGATGAGGCGCTGCAGTTCGGCTCGTTCGAGTCGCTGCGCGATCCGGTGCGGCGGCTGAGCCAGCAAGACGCGTATCGCACGACGCGGATCACCGGGCTGATCGGCGAGCAGCCCGTCCAGCACGACCCGAACGACACCACCGGTGAGGTGCTCGCGATCGTGAGCTATGGACGCGTGCCGGCGAAGATCGCCAAGCGCATACCGATC
>JAYUYY010000094.1:0-2958 GCA_043752225.1 Sandaracinaceae bacterium
ACTCGACCGAGCCCCGCATCGAGGGCGCAGGGGTGATGTTCGGGCACGCGACGCTGCTCGATCGCCGGCCGTCCGGGATCGGGGTACGGGCGTGCGAGACCCTGCTCGCCCTGCGCTTGCCCCGCGAAGCCTTCGCACGCGTGGCCATGCAACACCCTGCGATGCTGATGCGAGTCAGCGAGATGGACGAGCTCGCGCGGGTCTCGCAGTGAGGGACGCGCGCGGGTAGCTGAGCGCGGGTGACTGAGCGCGCGTGATCAGATCGATGATGGAGCGCGCGTGATCACTTGCTCGCGCAAAGTATTTTCGCGACAACTCTCTTTAACCGTCTTTGATGCAGAGACGCACCTGTGTACCATCGCAACCGATTGCGACTAGCGAGAGGGTCGTCATGGCGAGCAAGAAAAAAGCTTCCAAGAAAAAGGCCGCGAAACCCGTGAAGAGGGCGGCTCCGAAGACAGCTAAGAAAGCGGCCAAGCCAGCAAAGAAAGCAGGCAAGAAGGCCGCGCCGAAGGCTGCGAAGAAGGCAGCGCCGAAGGCTGCGAAGAAGGCCGCTCCAAAGGCTGCGAAGAAGGCCGCTCCAAAGGCTGCGAAGAAAGCAGCTCCAAAAGCAGCAGCTCCGAAGGCCGCCAAGAAGGCAGCGGCTCCGAAGGCTGCACCCGTAGCGGCGATGCCAGCTCCGGCTCCCAAGCCGAAGGCTGCGCCCAAGCCGAAGGCGGCTCCCAAGCCGAGGGCTGCAGCCGCTGCACCGATGCCGATCGGCATGCCGGTCTCGGATACGGCGATCGCGACGTACGAAGACGACGATGAACAGCCCGTCACCCGCAGCACCGCCGCGAGCTCGGACGCGGACGACGTGGATGACGATGACGATGACACCGCGGACGACAGCGCCGATCTCGAAGATTGGTGAGCTGACCCGCAAGCGCTAGCCAGCGCTTCTGTTGAACGTAAACGAGCGCCTCGCTGGCACCAGCGGAGCGCTCGTTTGCGTTAACCTTCGCTTCGCGCGCGAAGCTAGAGGAGCTCTAGGCCGTCGTAGCGCGTGAGCCTGAGCGTGTTGGGGTTGCGGAGCGTGTAGAAGGCGCGCTTGGCGAATGCGTAGAGGGTGAAGAAGGCGTGGAGCTGCGCGAGGTCGCGGCGGCGGAGCGGGGCGCTGGAGCAGATCCATTTGGGGTCCGCGACGCCGGCGTCGAGGAAGCGGGCGATGGCGCGGGGTTGCGCGCGTACGCACGCGCCGCGCGCGAGCCGGGGGCCGAGCACGATCGCGTCGATGCCGTCGCCGTCGTCGGCGAGGGTGTCGGTTACGCTGCCGTAGTTGAACGGGCACGGCAGCGGCGAGACCAGCTGCAGGGCGCCCGCCGCGTTGCGCTTGATGAACGAGAAGCGCGGCACCTCGATCGCGATCTCGATCCGGCCCTGCGCATCGAGCGCGGGCCGGTCCAGAGGCGTCTGATCGCCCATCAGTTGGTCTGGAAGACGTACTGATACGTGGAGTAGAGGCTGCGTAGGATCTCGAGGTGCTCGATGACCTCTTGGATCTGGCCGCGCAGGTTGCTCCGCTCCGGGCTGTCCTCGGGCAGCGCCGCGAACGCGTCCGCGTGCCCTTGGAGCTCCTCGACCAGCTTCGCGCCGAGGTAGCTGTTCGGATCGCCGCTCGGGTCGCGGTAGGCCGCATACGTTCGACCGGACAGCGGATCGACTCCGCGGACCTCTTCGAAGCCCAGCGCGATCTCGAGCGTTTCGCTCTCGCCCACGATCGCGACTTGCGACTTCTGCAAGAAGCTCGCATCGAAGTTGCTGCTCAAGAGCGCCGTTCCGTAGAGCATCGTGTACAGCCGCGTGCTCCACGAAGCGGACACTTCGATGCTCGATTCGGCGACCGGCTGGGCGCCGAGCTGCTCGAGCCAAAGGTCTTTGTGCACGACCTTGCCGTCCGCGACGTACGGCGCGTAGGTCGCTGAATCTCGGCTCACGATGCCGGCGAAGAGCGAGTCGATCTCGTCTTGGAACACGAGGTAGTACGGGATCGAATACGTGAGCTGGTCGGCTTGGACGTCGGCGCCGATGCCGAGCACGCTCGCGTCGCTCGCGGTCAGCGCTTGGAGCGCGCCGAGCTGCTCGTAGAAGTACCCGGACTCGAGCACGTGTTGATAGAAGTTGTAGCCCGCGCCTTGATCGTAGCGGGAGAACTCACGCCGACCTTCGCCCGGCGGGACGTAGAGGCTGCCGTCCTCGGACTCGGCGTAGCCCATCCAGCGAAACACGCCGTCATCGCCTTGCGCGTACGTGCCGTAGCGCAGCGTGCCCATCACCTCCCAGAGCAAGCTGAAGCCGCGCGTCATGCCGAGCTCCGAGTACGAGTTCAGCAAGGCCTCGCCACCGCCCGCGAACACGCTGAACAGCCACTGCTGGTACATGTTCGCGATCGGCAAAAAGTACCGGCTCGTCATGCGGTCGCCGACTGTGCCGGGATTGAAGCCGACGCGATCGCGCTGCAGGTTCACGAGCGGGTAATAGTCGCGGTACGTGTTCACGTACTGCATCGTGATCTCGTACGGGTCGGCGCCTTCGTCCCAGCGGTGGCAGTACGGCGTCGAGTCGACGTACTCGTCGTAGCAACCGACGTACGGGACGCGCAGCGGCTGGGCCCCTTCTTCGTCCGCGCGCATCGCGTAGTACTCGCTGCGCGGGATCCACTCGCGCTGCTGCATCGCTTCGGTGCTGCGGAACATCGACGGCAGCGACGTGTAGTGGACGAGCTCGGTGAGGCTACCGGCGAGCGGCGTCCGCACGTCGCCCATGATCTGCACGATCTCGCGATCGTCGGGGGTCATCTGATCGGCGACCTCTTGCTCGAACACCTCGACCAAGTCGCCATAGCCGGCTGCGATCGCCGCCTTGTCGTAGTGACCGATGCCGTGGAAGTCCGAGTTGAACTTCGCGCCGTAGTCCATG
>JAYUYY010000095.1:0-2957 GCA_043752225.1 Sandaracinaceae bacterium
CACCAAGGCGCCGCCGAGAAAAAGCAGCGGCTCACGGCGTGCGAAACGCTGCAAGCCTTCAAGCGCCTCCTGCGCGTCGACACCGCTGATCGCTTTGGCCGCGTGCTCGAGCTGCTCTGCGACTTTGCCGATGTACGGCACGGCCATGTTGCCCTCGAGTTGCTGCGCGCTGAAGCGCAACGCCTTCGCCAGCCCAGCGAGATCATCTGCCGGCTTGCTGACACGCTGACTCAGCCCGTTGTTGACCGCGCCCTTGATCTGGCTACTGACGAGCTCGACAATTCCCTGCGGGGGATCAGCGCGCTCCTGTGCGCCGTCGTCGCGCCGTTGGACCGCTGCACCGCGAGTCTGCGTTTCGTCCTCGCGTTCGCGCCCCCTCGCCCCGTCGGCCCGTCGCCCATTCGCGGGTGCCTTGCGGTCTGGGGTTTCGTTCACTGCGGACGCTGCGTTTGCATCGAATGCACCGCGCGCTGGATTGGTTTGAGCTCTCTGGCCTCGATAGCTACCCATGTTGGTCCTCGTGGTTCGCGCATCCGCCGGGCATGCGTCCCGAGCGTCATCGCAAGCCTCGTGCCACGGGCAGGAGCGCAGTGAGAGCGTTCCGAGAGGCCTCTCGCGGAGGCGGCGCTGCGTCGCGTCATTCCTCGCCACGCAACGCCGCCTCACACTGGCAATCTTGACGCGCTCTCACACGTCAAGCGCAGCTGCCTCAGAGCTCTTCGTCCACTTCGTCCTCGGCTTCGTCGGCTGCTTCGTCGACGTCGTCCGCGACCGCGTTTGCGCTCTCTTCGATCTCGTCGCCCGCGCTCTTCTCGCTCTCGGGCTCTTCGGCATCGTCGTTGCACGCTGCGAGCATGAGCAGCGCGACCGCGCCGCCGAGTTGAACCATCTTTCGTATTTGCATGTCCGTCGTCTCCTCGATCCTGAGTGAAGTGCTTGCGTTGACGTAGGCGCGGACGCAGCCATGACCACGGGCGCCCGCATGCGCTCGCGCCAACGCCTAGCGTGCCTATGTAAGGCACGCATGGAGATCACGCACACGCATGCAATTGCGCGCCCCGTCAGCGGGCATCCGCGATTGCAGACCGCTCGGCGGATCGCGCTATGGATGCTGATCGCGCTCGTGCTGCTGGCAGCGGCGGCTGCGATCTATCTGCGCACGGACGCAGGTCGGCGCTTCGCCGCGAATCGCATCGAGGGGCTGGTGACTGGCGCGCTCCCCGGCTCGATGCAGATCGGTCAGCTCGAACGCCTCGGCTGGTTGCACCCCGTGATCCGGGACCTGCGCTTCTTCGATCCGAACGGCAAGGAGGTCTTGCATCTCGCGCGCGCGGACGTGGACCTCAGCGTGGGTGATCTGCTGCGCGGGCAGCTCGGCTTCGAGCGCGTGTACACGCAAGGAGGAGCCTTGCTGATCAACGTGCAGCCCGACGGGCGCACAGGGCTGGAGGCTGCGTTCGCCGAGCCCAGCCAGCCGGGCGACGAAAAGGGGGGCGGCCTGCGCTACCACCTGCGAAACATCCACGTGGACGGTCTGCACGCCACCTTCCAGGTCTCCCCAGACCAGCGCTTCGAGCTGCGCGGTGTGCGTGGCCTCGTGTCCGTCGTGCGCGACGCCACCGACGGCGTGCGTGTGGACCTGCAGCGCATCTCGGGCTCGCTGCAACGCAAGCTGATCGGTGCTCCCATCAGGCTGACGCGCGCGGACGGCTGGGTGCACGGCGGCGAGCTTCACGTGCTCGATCTCGCGCTGCGTGCGCGAGTCGGGGACGAGCGCTTGAACGCGCATCTCGCCTACTTCGATCGCGAAAAGAATTCGGTGAAAATCACGCTGAAGCCTCACGGAATCAAAGGCGAGCTGGGCGCGACGGGGCTCGAGGTGGCGGATTGGCTCTCGAAAGAAGTCGAGGTCAAAACGCGATGAGGTCCGCCCCACAATTGGCACACGTTGCTGCTGGCGCTGCGCGGAGCAACGCCCTAGAGTGGGTGTATGTGTGCGCAGGTATCTAACTGGGACACCATCGACGCGCTCGAAGCTCCCGGCGACCCCATTCCGCTGGCCCGGCGCTACCTGCTGGTCACCAACATTCCCCACTACTTGGACACCGACGGCGGCGTGTTCCTGGACCGTGGCTGGCTCATCGACCTGGCACGCCACTACACGTACCTGCCGCAGCTTCGCGTAGCTTGCCCGCGCCTGCCATTGCCGGCGGACCACGGTGCGCTCGAGCGCTTCGAAGGCGATCCGGAGAGCTTCGTGGCCATGCCCGAACAGTCGTCGATGGTAGGCGCGATGCTGGCATTGCCGCGAACCGTGAAAGCCATGGCTCACGCCGTCGAATGGGCCGAGGTTGTCCATACCGGGGTGGCAGGCTGGCCCTATCCGCTGGGTTGGCTCGCGACCGTCTTGGCGAAGGCGCGCGGGCGCGCACTGGTGGTGATCGTCGAGAGCGCGCCCTGGCGTTCGCACGGTCCCGGCCAAGATCGTGGCCTGGCGCGGCGCGTGCGTGCCCCGGTTTACGAGTCGCTCGCGCGCTGGACTTGCGCGAAGGCGGACCTTGCGCTGTTCACTCAGGCTGCATACCGCGAGACGATGCTCAAGAGGTCGTCGTCGGCCAGCTACGTGACACCTGCCACCTGGATCGACGCCGAGAACGTGCTTGGTGCAGCTGCAGCCAAACAATCGTGGGCGCGCAAGCGCCAGGGTCCTGTGCGCTTCGCCTTCATGGGGCGCATGCAGATCGACAAAGGCGTGTTGTTGCTACTGGAGGCGCTGCGGGTGCTGGATAGGCGCGGCGCCGCCATCGAGATCGACCTGATCGGCGAGGGTGAGCTGGTGCCGGTAGTCACGCAGGCCATCGCGGCGCTGCGCCACGTGCGCGCGCGCCTGCTGAAGCCAGTGCGCTACGGCGAGGAGTTCTTCGCACTGATGGACGACTACCACGCGCTGGTCGTGC
>JAYUYY010000096.1:0-2948 GCA_043752225.1 Sandaracinaceae bacterium
TCTGGCTCTCCGTGGTGCGCGCGCCGATCGCGGTCCAGGTGATCGCATCCGCGAGGTATTGGGGCGAGAGCGGATCGAGCGTCTCGGTGGCGGTCGCGATGCCGAGCTCCGCGAGCTGCAGCAGCAACGTGCGCGCGCGCACCAGGCCTTCTCCGACATCGCAGCTGCCGTCGAGATGCGGATCGTTGATCAGCCCCTTCCAGCCGACCGTGGTCCGCGGCTTTTCGAAGTACGTGCGCATGCAGAGCAGCACGTCATCGGAGAGCTGCTCGGCGAGCACGGCCAGCTTGCTGGCGTACTCGAGCGCGGCGTCGGGATCGTGAATCGAGCAAGGCCCGACTATCGCGAGCAAGCGCCGATCCTCGCCGTGCAAGATGCGCTCGACTTGCCGCCGCGAGTCCGCGACGAAGCGTTGCGCCTGCTCCGAGATCGGCAGCCGCGCATGCAGCTCGCGCGGCGTGATCAAGGGCTCGATGCGCTCGACTCTAAGGTTCTGGGTTTCGGTCACGGGAGGCTCCAAGCGGTCTGGATGAGAAAGCTGTTCGGTGGCTGTTCGGTGCTGGGGGCTGAACGCGTAGAAACGAAAAAGCCCCGGTCGCGTGTGGCGACCAGGGCTTCTTTGCTCAACGGCGTGCTTGTTAATTCGCTACGCGGTTGTTCCCTGGTGCCACGCCCTCTTTGCCCAAAAAGCAAAGGGCACATAGGCAAACCAAAGGGAGAACCGGTAGCTCACGCGTTGCATGGGACTTTGGCCAAGCTAGCGGAGGCCGTTCACGCGCGCAAGCAGCCTACAAACAGTTCGCTCGAGCCAAGCCCAGCGCTCGAGCGGGAATAGGGAGGCGAGCGCGACGCCGGACAGCGGGTAGGGGAACGCGATGGCCATCGTGGCGAGCACGCCGACGTGGAACATCCACACCATTGTCGCCCAAACCAGCGCCACGCGGCCGCCGAGCAGGGCGAGCGGTGCACCGAGCTCGAGCAGCAAGGTGACAGCGCCGAGCATCGGAAACGGCCACGCGTGCTGCACGAGCCACGCGCCAAGCGGCGAGTGCATCGAGCCCACGGCTATCTTGCGCACCGCATCGTGCGCGATGGTGCTGCGCAGCACCTCGCCGCCGGCCCAGTGCAACCCGCTCAGCTTCAGCTTGGCGATGCCGGCGAGCACATAGGTGGCGAGCGTGATCAGGCTGACCAAACGCACCGGCCAACCGTATGCAGGCGCATTGGGCAACGGCTCGCGCGAGTCCGCGTCGAACGAGAGCGCGTGCGCCGATGCCGGCGTCATGGCGATCGCGAGCACGTGCAGCACGAGCAAGTTGTCGGTGTGAAAGACCATGCCCCAGCTGTTGCGATACGAGGTCAAGAACAGCAGCGCGAGCGCGCACGCAGGGCCGGTCCAGCGAAAGCGAAAGCCCAAGCTGAACGCGATGCAGAGCAGCAGCGTGAGCGCCCAGATGAGCATCGCGAGCGAAGCGGGAAGCGGCGCACCGAGCAGCGCGGCGAGGCCCACCGGCTCGAAGCGCTCCGCCGCCATGCCGCGAAAGTCCGCGAGCACCGGAGCGCGCACGATCAAATAGACGCTCGCGAACGCGCCGACTAGCGCGCGCAAGAGCGCGAGGCGCTTGGCCGACCCGGGCGCGAGCCACACGCGATCGAGCGCACGGAGCAAACCAGTCATCGCTTCGTGCTCTTGCTGGCGCGTCCGGGGATCGCGCAGCGCACGTGCACGATACGATCGCGGCGCTCTCTGTCGGTCGCGACTGCATCGCGCAGAAACCGCATCGCATCGATGCGCGTGGTGACGAGCGCGACGCGGCGCGCGCTCGCGAATGCCGGCTCGTCGTGCTCAGCGACCTGGTGCGCGATGCGCTCGCACAACGCTCGCGCGGATGAACGACCCGCCGCGACGCTCTTGCGCAACGTCTGCAAGGCTTGCATCGCCTCGGCATTGGCGATGTAGCTCGGCGGCACCGGCCGCTCGAACGTCGAGTCCGCTCCGAGCACCAGCGCGCTCATCACCTCGACGCGCTTGGGACGGGCCTTGCCGAACATCGGGTAAGTGGAGAGCGGAAAGCTGTCTTGCCCGGGCGCGAGGAACGCCGGGTACAGCACGGCTGCGAGCAACAGCGCGCTAAGCGCGTACGCGCGCAAACGCTCGCGCCCTGGAACGCTGCCAGTGCTGGCGCTGACGCTGACGCTCTCGCGCGACTCGCTCACCTCTCGCTCACTTGGGAGGCATGCGCAGCGCGCCGTCCAAGCGGACCGCCTCGCCGTTCAAGTATGGGTTCTCGATCATGTGCAGCGCGAGCATCGCGAACTCATCCGGATGACCGAGCTTCGAGGGGAACGGAATGCCTGCGGCCAGCGCTTGGCGAGCTTCTTCGGGCAGGAGCGCGAGCATCGGCGTGTCGAACGTGCCCGGCGCGATCGCTAGCACGCGAATGCCCGACTTCGAGAGATCGCGCGCGGCCGGAAGCGTCATGCCGACGACGCCCGCCTTCGAAGCGGCGTACGCGACCTGACCGATTTGGCCGTCGAACGCCGCGATGGAGGCGGTGTTGATGATCACGCCGCGCTCGCCGAGCTGCAGCGGCGTGTTCTGCGACATCGCGGCGGCGCACAGCCGCATCACGTTGAAGGTGCCGACCAAGTTGACCTCGACCACCTTCGCGAACGCGCCGAGGTCGGCGGGCAGTCCTTCCTTATTGACGGTGCGCTGGGCCCAGCCGATGCCGGCACAGCTCACCGTCGCGCGCAGCGGTGCGAGCGATTGCGCGAGCGCGATCGCGGCTTGCACTTGCTCGGGGTTGCCCACGTCGGTGCGCGCAAAGCGTGCGCGTGCGCCGAGCTCGGCTGCGAGCTTCTCGCCCTTCTCGACGTTCATGTCTGCGATCACGATCGCTGCGCCTGCTGCGTGCAGCTTGCGCACGGTGGCCTCTCCGAGCCCT
>JAYUYY010000097.1:0-7567 GCA_043752225.1 Sandaracinaceae bacterium
AAGGTCGGAGGCGAACGTGCGCGGATACTTCGAGAAGTCTTCGCTCGGCCCGAACTGCAACGGGTTCACGAAGATGCTGGCGACGATGAAGTCCGCGCCAGCCGCGCGCGCGCCATCGACGAGCGACATGTGACCGGGATGCAGCGCGCCCATCGTCGGCACGAAGCCAACCCTGCGACCGCGCGCGCGTGCTTCGTCGCACAGCGCGCGCAGCGCCGAACGCTCTTCGACGACTTGGGTCATACCCGCGCGCGGTTCATCCGCGGACGGGCTCGCGCTCGCGGCTCGGCGTGTCGCTGGCCGCATGCAATCCGCCCGATGGCGGCGTCGTGCGCTCCGGGATCGGCCCGAAGCTGTGCTCGACCGCCGGGAAATCACCGCTCGTGATCTCCTCGCGGAAGCGGCGCATCGCGGCCGTGCCCTTGTCGTAGAAGGTTTCGTACTTCTTCACGAACTTCGGCACGCGATCGGGCGAGAGCCCGAGCAGGTCGTAGCAAACGAGCACTTGGCCATCGCAATGCGGGCCGGCGCCGATGCCGATCGTCGGGATCGGCAGCTCGGCGGTGATCCGCGACGCGAGCTGCGAAGGGATGCCTTCGAGCACGATCGCGTACGCACCCGCTTCGGCCACTGCGCGCGCATCGTCGAGCACGCGTTGCGCGTCATCGGCGCTCTTGCCTTGAACCTTGAAGCCGCCCATCGCGTGCACGCTCTGCGGCGTGAGGCCGACGTGGCCCATCACCGGAATGCCCACGCTGACGATGCGCCGGATCGTTTTGGCCATGTCGGCGCCGCCTTCGAGCTTCACCGCGTGCATGCCGCCTTCGGCGAGGAACCGCCCGGCGTTGCGCACGGCTTCTTTCGGCGCGACCTGATAGCTCATGAACGGCATGTCGCCGACGAGGTGCGCGCGCTTGCTACCGCGCGCGACGGCGCGGCAGTGATAGAGCATCTCCTCCATCGTCACGGGCAACGTCGTGTCTTGGCCTTGCACGACCATGCCGAGTGAATCGCCGACGAGCAGGATGTCCGCGCCACCGTCATCGAGCATGCGCGCGAAGGTCGCGTCGTACGCCGTGACCATCGCGATGCGTTCGGAACGCAGGCTCATGCCGCGTAAGGTCTGCACCGTCACTCGAGCGCTAGGCTCTGCGTTGTGCTTCGACATTGCTGGCTCTCGCTGTTCTGAAGTCGCGGCCGAGACAACCTCGGTCCACGCTCCGTCGCGTCAGAATGTACCACACGCGTGCGAGTGCAAGCCGTCGCGACGCGCGCGCTAGTGCAACCGCCCGTAAGCGCGATCACGCGTGAGCATCGCGAACCTCGGGAATGGGTGGGGCCCCGACGGCTTTGCCGGCGGGGCGGAAGAACGGCGCACGTTCTCCCGATAATAGACCCGGCGAAAGCTCAACGATATCAGGCGATTTTGGCCAGGGCGGCGGCGATTTCCGCGTGTGCTGGCGAGCTCTCGTCGGTCAGGGCGAGCGCGCGCTGCAAGGCGCGGCGGGCGTCGGCGGGACGATCCAGCTCGAGGAACAAGCGCCCGGTCTGCCGGTAGTAGCTCGCGTGGTTTGCGACGTCGCTGCCCTGCGTGAGCAAGGAGTACAGGTCGAGCGCGCGCGCGCGATTGCCCGCGCGCTCGTGCAGCTCTGCGAGCTTGGTCGCAAGCTTGGGCGGCAAGTCGAGATGCTGGCGCGCGGTGAGCAGCGAGACCGCTTGCTCGAGCACTTCGATCGCTGCTTGGTCGGCGTTGAGATCGGCGTGCGCAAGTCCGCGCTCGACCAAGATCAAGAGCTGCGGGCTCTCGCTCTCGAGCGCCTCGGTCGCGCTTTCGAGCACGTCGAGCGCTTCTTCGGGCATTCCGCTGCGGCGCAAGAACCGCGCGAGCGCGATGTACGGCCGCGGGTCATCGGGCAAGGCTTCGAGCGCAGCTTGGTGCTGCGCGATCGCGCCCTCGATATCGCCAGCTTCGTTCGCAAGCGCGGCGAGCTCGATGTGCGCGCCGAGGCGGGCGTCGCCGCCTTCGCCTGGCTCGAGCAATGCCAAGAACTTCTCGAGCGCTTCTCGACCACCGGCCGAGTCGTCGCATAGCAGGCGTGCGCGACCGAGCTCGAGCCAGAGATAACGAGCATCGGGAGCGCCGTGAAGCTGCTCGAGCAAGGGCAGGGCGCTCTTCGCATCGCCGCCGTGCAGCAAGAGCAGGGCTTTGCGCATCGGCTCGCCGAGGCTCACGTACTCGTCGTGTTGATCGGCCTCGAAGCTGCCCGAGATCAGCTCGAAACGTTCGTCATCGCTCAGCTCGGCGACCGTACCGGCCTCGATCGCTTCATCAGCGTCGAGCTTTTCGATCCGCCGCTCGATCTCCAGCAGGAGCGCTTGGCTGCGCGCGGTGAGCGCCGCGTTCTGCAGCTCCGGTAGCGCCAGGTCGTGCGCGCCTTGCTCGATCAAGCGATCGGCCTCGGCGATGCGCGTGCGCGCGATCGCGTCGCAGCAGTCGATCACTCGCGCGCGACACTCGTCCGCGAGCGCGGAGTCGGCGGGCGTGCACGCGTCGATCGCGCGATCGTAGGTGAGCTTGGCGTTGCCGTGCTCGCCCTGTGCGAAGAGCGTATCGGCGCGCGCTCTTTCTTCTGCGGCGCTGCGCCGGCCCAATATTTTTCCGAGCAATGACACAGTGATTAGTTCTTCGATTTGCGGGTGAGCCACTGCGCGGCAAGCGAGCGAACCTGCGCTGGGACGTTGCGGCTGCGCGACAGCGCTCGTAGCTCATCCACGCGCAGGAAGCCCAGGTATTTCATCGAGATGCCGACGGGGACCTTGGGGTTGAACACCAGGTTGTGCTTCACCTCGGCGCTCTTGATCCAGTCTTTCTTGTTCGCGACGTAGCGCAGCACATCCTCGCTCACGTCTTTGCTCTTGGCGATTTCGCACGCTTCGTTGACCGTCATCTGCGGTGACGAGACCGATGCGTAGGCCACTTGGCGATTGTTGTCGCGCACCAAGAGAGCGCGCGCTGCCTTGCTGCCGACCATGGCCATCCGGATTTTCTCGCACTTGCCCATGTCGGCGATTTGCATGCTGAGCGGCTTGAACTTCTTCTTGAGCTTGGTCTCGCCGGTGAGCTCGTCTTCTTCGAAGATCTCGTCGCTGTCATCGGCTTGGTCGTCGGCCAACGCTTGATTGAAGGACTGGTCTTGCGGCAACGGCTCGTCGGAGGGCTCCGGGATGAGCTGGCCCTGGAGCGCTTCGACGTGCTCTTTGTATGCGGGGATACCGGGCAGACCGAGGCCGTTGCGCGCGGCGAATTCGATCAAGCGATCGGCGGTCGACATGCGCACGTTGCGGTTCTTGTAGAGCGCCTCGATGATCCCCGGCGCGGTCAAGAGGCGCGCTTCGTTGACCGCGATGCGTTCGGCCAGCTGCTCACTTGCGGTGCGCGCGATGCGCTCGATCGTCGAGTTGTGCGTGGCGGCGTTGGCCGCGATCCGCACGAGCGCTTCCATGTCGTCGAGGTACAGCTCGGCGAGCAGATCGAGCGCGCCGTTCGGCAGATCGACGTCGCATGCCGGATAGCGCACGGCGTCGGGCAAGCCCTTGAGCGTCTTGAGCGCCGCAGCTTTGACCTCCGGCGTCTCATCCGCGGCGAGCTGCGCCAGCATGAGCACCTGCTCATGCCCCTTTACGGGGACCAACCCCTTGGCCGCCATGACGCGCGCTGGCGTCGGACCCTTGGGGTCGCAAAAGCGATGGATGGTCGCAGGAAGCAGCGTCAGCGCGACCGGCAGGCGAACGAAGACAGCTTCAACCATGAGCGTTCACCATGAGCGCCCAGCATATCGCTCTCTCTGCAGATCGGGCCAGTCGCACTGGCAGGTTGGCAAGGAGCAGCGATAATCCCCGGCGTGAAGAGCCGACCTGTTTTGGCGCTCCGGTTTATGCTGAGCGCCTGCGCGGCCTTCGCGCTGGCCGCGTGTGCGCAGGATGGGCGCACGCTCGAGATCCCGCCGCTGACCGACCCGCCGCCCGATGGCGGCGCACCGCCTGTCGTCCCGGACGGCGCGGTCCTGTGCGCGGAGGCCAGCGAGTGCGACGACGGCGTCGAGTGCACGCGCGACCTGTGTGCCACTGGCGGCTATTGCATCAACGCGACCGACGCCAGCCGCTGCAGCGACGATGTGTTCTGCAACGGCATTGAAGTCTGCGATCGCTTCGATGGCTGCAAGGAGTCATCGGTGGCGCCGCGTTGCGACGACGGTGACGTGTGCACGGTCGACGCGTGCGACGAAGCGAACAAGCGCTGCGCTCATGCGCCGCGCGACTTCGACGACGACGGCGAGGTCGACTGGCATTGCGTGGGTGGCACCGACTGCGATGACTTCGACGCCACGCGTGGCACTGAGTCACTCGAGTCCTGCGCGGACGGAGTCGACAACGATTGCGACGACACGGTCGACGAGCAGAGCTGCGGCGAGCTCGCGCACGATCGCTGTGACGATGCGCTCGATATCGGAGCAGGCGGCGTGTTTCTCGTACCGGTGCGCGGCGCTCGCCACGACTACGCACTCGGCTGCGGTCCGGACAATGGGCGAGACGTCGCGTTCCGATTCGAGCTCTCGGAGCCGCAAGACGTGACGCTCAACGCGCGCGGCGTGCTGGCTTCGGGTGACGCTGAAATCGCGACCCTGTCGGTGCGCGACGAGTGCGCCAACGTCGACAGCGAGATCGATTGCCGCCGCGGGTTTCCAAGCGAGCTGCGCATGCGCGCGCTGCCCGCCGGCGTGCACCACGTGCTGGCGCACGCTGAGCTCGCGGGCGAGCTCTTGTTGGATGCGCGATTCGATCCGCCCACCGACTTGCCCGAGAACGATGCCTGCGAAGGCGCGCTCGACGTCAGCGAGGGCGGGCATTTCGCGGGCAGCTTTGTCGATGTGCGCGACGACCTCGAGCTGACCTGCGGCTTCGCGGGTGCCGCTGAGCTGGTCTATTCGCTGACGCTGACCGAAGAGCGCGACCTCGAGCTGGCCGCGGTGAGCATGACCGGTGAACGCATGGCGATCGCGGTGCGCAGCGCGTGTGACGACGGCAGCGCGGCGGCGAGCATGCGTTGCATGTCGGATGCGCCCGCCCAAGGCGTGCTGCGCAGCGTGCCCGCCGGCACGTACTTCATCGTCGTCGAAGGGCCTGCGAGCCGTGAGGTCGACCTCAGCCTCGACGTCGCGGTGCTGCCGCCGACGGAGACGCCGGCCGGTGAAGGCTGCGCCCACGCGATCGACTTACCGCTGGACGAGAAGACCGACGGCACCTTCGCGGGCCGTCAGGACCTGCTCGACGTGCGCTGCGGTTGTCCGGAGTGCGGCTTGTTCTTGCGCGACGTCGTCTATCGGCTCGAGCTGCCGGAGCGGACGGATCTACGCATCGAGCTCGAGGGCGCCGACTCGCGCATGCACTACGCGTTGCTCGACGATTGCGAGTCGCCGCAGACGCCGCTCGAGTGCGGCGATGGCACGCCGGTCGAGGATCGCCTGCGCAACCTCGATTCCGGCGAGCGCTTCCTCGTCATCGAGTCGCTCGGTGCCGTCGGCTTCACGGTGCTCGCCGAAGCGCTGCCGCCGACCGTTCCGCTCGAAGTCAGTGGCAACGGCGTGTGCGACCTCGCGACCGAGGTGCCAGAGACCGGCGGCGTGTTCCTCGGCGACACGCGTGGCGAGGACAACGACTACGGCGCGCGCTGCGGCGACGGCACGCAGTCTTCGGACGCCGCGTTTCATCTACGGCTGACGCAACCCGCGCGCGTCACCGCGAGCCTCACCGCAGGCTTCGACACGGTGCTCTACCAGTTCCTCGATGCGGGCGACGGCTTCCCGTGCCTCTCGTTCACGGATCGCGCGTGCGCCGACGACACCGGCGGCGGCACCGACAGCTTGCTCGAAGAGGAGCTGCCCGCCGGCGACTACTTCTACATCGTCGACGGCTACGGCTTCGGCAACGAAGGACCGTATGTGCTCGACATCAGCGTGGCGGCTGACTAGCCAGCGCTACAGTCCGAGCCAGCCGCGGGGCTCGAGCGTGCGCGTGCCTTTGCGGACCTCGAAGAACAGCGACGACGGCGAGAAGTCACTGCCGATGCTGCCGATGCGAGCGTCGCGCGAGAGGTCGTCGCCGACGCGTACTTCGACGGCGCCGAGGCCGCCATAGACGGTGTAGTAGCCGTCGCCGTGATCGAGGATCACGATCCGGCCGTAGCTGCCGTAGCGATCCGAAAACGCGACGCGACCCGCAGCCACAGCGCGCACCGGCGTGCCGACGGGCGCTTGCAGCTCGAGGCCTGGTCCATCGCTCTCTTCGCGCCGGCTGACCTGGATGCGCACGTCGCCGCGAATCGGGCTCGCGAGATTGCCGCGCTGTGATTCGAATGTGGTCGTCGGACCCGGGTCGACCAAACGCACGCCGTAGAAGCCGCTGTCATCCGCCGGGCGAAAGCCACTGGGATTGTTGGACAGCACTGCGTCCATGCCGGCCACGGGCGCGCTCGGGCTGGCTCCCGCTTGAAGCTCGCCCAGCCGCGCGCGAGATTGCTCGACGGCTTGGTTCGTTCGGCTGCTCTCGACGCGCAGCTCGTTGGTCTTGCGCGATAGCGACTGCAGCTGATCGCTCTGGTGATGCACCAGGCGTCGCAGGCGCTCGACGCGGGCGACGTGGCGCAGCACGGCATGGACGCCGCCCGCGAGCGGCGCACCCGCGCGATGCAATCGATAGAGCGCACGGACTTGGCGCTTGAGCATGCCGGCCACGCCGCTGCGCTGCGCGCCGAGCTCACTGGTCTCTTGGTCGAGCCGCTCTTGCTTGGCGCTACCGACCTCGATCGTATCGAGCAGCGAAGCCACCTCGACGTCGGTGCTGACCCCGCCGAGCTGGCCGGCTGCAGGCAAGACGGCCGGCGCACCCAGCGCAAGCGCGAGCGCGATCGCAAACCACGCAGCCTTGCGGCGCGCGCGAGTCGGAACTTCGAGGTTGGGGCGGCAGAGCGTCATGGCGTTAGACCCGCAGGTAGCGGCGCAACGAGAGCGCGCTGCCAAGGCCACCGATCAGCGCGCCGCCCACGACCACCGCGAGCACGGTCAGCGGCGGCAAGAATTCGAGGCGCACGCCGGTGATGCTGCTGAGCGTCGCCTCGAGCGTGCCGCGCAGCGACAGATACGCAAGCAGCAGGAGCGCCATCGACACGAAGGCGGCCGAGCCAGCCTGCATCGCGCCTTCGATTAGGAACGGGCTGCGCACGTAACCGTCGGTCGCGCCGCACAGCTTGAGCACTTCGATCTCGCGCTTGCGGTTGGTCACCGCCAGGCGAATCGTGTTGCCGATGATCGCCAGCACGCACACCGCGACCAGCAGCGCCAAGAGCCCGACCGCCGAGCGACCGGCGCTGACCAGTGTCGCGACTTGCGCGAGCCAATCGCGATAGGTCTCGACGTGCTCGACCGCTTCGAAGCGCTTCACGCGCTCGGCGATCTCGGCGATGCGGCCCTGCTCGTCTAGAACGACCCGGCGTTCGGGCATATCCAGCGCC
>JAYUYY010000098.1:0-2942 GCA_043752225.1 Sandaracinaceae bacterium
CGCTGGGCAGCGGCGTCGCGGCCGCGAGCGGGGCGTGATGCATGCAGCTGCTGGGCTGGTTCTCGGTTTGTGGCACAGGCGTAGCCTGAGCGAGCGCGCGCATTTGGCTGGACGCAACGCACGCTGCGACGAGCACGTACAGCGCGCTGCGCGCAGCAGGTTGCATGGAGAGCCGGATCCTCATGGCCTTGCGTCTTTCGGTTGGCTTGCATCGGCTGCGCAGCGAAAGCCGAGCAGCGCGGAGGTGTAGGGAGCCTGTAGCGAGCTGCGCATCGCGACGCGCATGAACGCGACGTAGTCGTCGACGTCGCTCGCGCGCAGCGCGCTTCCGCCGCAAAAGCGATCGCTCGCAGAGTCGCCCTGATCGCGCGTGTCGCCGAGCGCGACCGCGTTGTTGAAGTCTTCGACCCACTCCCAGATCACGCCGTGCAGGTCGTGAACGCCGTACGCGTTCGCGTGTCCGTGCGGAACGTCTGGCAGCTCACCGCGCGGCGCCGCATACCAGTCGAGCTGCGCTTGGCGTTGCACGCGATCGCCCGAGCCGTCGCGCCGCGTGCGCGACGCCTTGGCCGCGAGCTCCCATTCGGCCTCGAGCGGCAAGCGCATGCCATGCGCCTCGCAGAACGCGCGCGCGACGAACCAACTGACGTGCGTCGCGGGCTGCGCTGCGCGTGCGCTCGCACCCAGCTCGAGCGCGCCCTTCCAGTGCGACAAGTACTGCGGCTCGGCGAACACGCGCGCGATCGCGTCGCGACGGTACTGCGGGTGCGCGCGCACGAAATCGAGCAGCTCGCCGTTGGTCACCGGACGTGTCATCAACCAGAGCGCAGGCACAGCGATGTCGGCCCGCTCGTTCGCGGTTTGATAGAGCGGCGTGAACGTTCCTGCGCGCACCTTCACCACCGGCAATCCGCCGAGGCTCGCGGCCGCGGGGCGCGGCTCGCGTGCGACCGCGCTGCTCGTCGCGAGGAGCGCGGTGCACAGCGCGAGCAGCCGCGCGGCCTTTCGGATGCGCGCAGCCATCTCAGTGCGCCGCTCCTGCGGGCCGCGGTGTTCCGGCGCGTACGGCCGCGACCTCTTTCGCGGAGACCTCCGCGCCCGAGTTGCCCCACTCGTTGAACACATACGTGAGGATGTTCGCGACCTCATCGTCGTTGAGCTGGCTGAGCGGCGGCATCACCGAGTTGAAGCTCTGGCCATTCACCGCGATCGGGCCGTTCAAGCCATTGAGCACGAGGGCGATCGCGCGGCGCTTGTCGGCGTTGAGGTAGTCCGACTTCACGAGCGGCGGGAACACGTTGGCAAGGCCCTTGCCGTCGGCTTGATGGCAAGCCGAGCATGTGCCCTGAAAGAGCGCCTTGCCCGCGGCGATCTGCGATGGCTTCGAGAGCTCTCCTTTGGAAGCTTCGTCGCTCGCTCGCTGCACCGCTCCAGCGTCCTGTGCTTTGTCGGCGAGGTACGTCGAGTCGATCTCCTTGCCGGAGTACGCATCCTTCTGATCCGGACCTTCGACCTTCAGCATCCCCAGGGCGCCCTTGTTGAACGCGCGGAAGATCGAGTGATCCACGATCACGTACGTACCCGGTACCTCGACTTTGAATTCCACGATCGCCGCGCCGCCCGCCGGGATCAATGTCGTCTGGACGTTCTCTTGATAGCGCGAGCCGCCTTCCGTGTAGACGCGATCGAAGATCTCGCCGATCACGTGAAAGCTACTGACGAGGTTCGGTCCACCGTTGCCGACGAACAAGCGCACCGTCTCGCCGACCTTCGCGGTGATCGCGTTGTCGTCGACGAGCGCGCCTTCCGAGCCGTTGAACAGCACGTAGCTCGCGTTCTCTTCGATCGCCTTCTGCATGTCGAAGGTCTGAAGGCCTTTCTCGCGGTACTTGCCGACCGTGTAGAAGTCGCCTTGCATGACGTAGT
This sequence comes from Sandaracinaceae bacterium, assembly GCA_043752225.1. Lineage (GTDB taxonomy): Bacteria > Myxococcota_A > Polyangia > Polyangiales > JAFGIB01 > JAYUYY01. Next base: position 1,927 of record JAYUYY010000098.1, read on the forward strand.
ACTCGCGATCGACCGGTCGCAGCCCCTCGGGCGGCTCGACGAGGATCAAGCCGTACATACCGTTCGCGATGTGCATGCCGACCGGCGCGGTCGCGCAGTGATAGACGTACAAGCCCTGGTTGAGCGCCTTGAACGTGAACTGCGATTCATGACCGGGCGCGGTGAACGAGCTGCTCGCGCCGCCGCCTGGACCCGTGACGGCGTGCAGGTCGATGTTGTGAGGCATCTTGCTGTCGGGGTGGTTCTTGAGATGGAACTCCACCGTGTCGCCTTGGCGAATACGGATGAACCGACCCGGTACGGCACCGCCGAACGTCCAGAACGTGTAGTCGACGCCTTCGGAGATCGGCAGCGTGAGCTCGCGCACCTCGAGCTCCACGACCACCTTCGCGGGTTGAGCGCGATTGGTTGCGGCAGGCACGGCGGGCGCCGCGGTCAGCGTCGCTTCGATCGCAGCGCCTTGCGGCGGGCCGAGATCACCTTTCGCAGAGCCACCCGTGTCGCTCGGCTCCCCCGCGACTGACTGTTGAGGAGCGACCGTCGCGCCGACGTGAGGCTCGGGCTTGGGCTGATCGCAGCCGATCGCGCTCAGCAAGAGACACAGCGCGAGCGGGTATGACGAACGTTGCGGGCCGATGAACATCGAAGCGCTTCTCCTCAGTAGGACCGGCTCGCGATGCGCGTGCACGACCGTGGATGCGCTCCTCAACGCACGGCACGTGCCAGCAGCGCGGCGCGATTCGTGTCCTCTTTCGCGAAGAATCCGCGTGTGCGGCGCGCGGGCGCGAAAATACTGCGGCGCATCGCGCGACGCGCCGGACGGCGTTCGCCACTTACACGCAAAGGGTGCGTGGGGTTCACGCTGCGCGGCCTACGGTTGCTTCGCCCATAGCGCCGCGTGATCGGCGATGTACTCGTGCACGCCGCGGCCCGGCCGCCCGAGGAGCCGCTCCAGCGTCGGATCGACAGTCGCGCCCTGTCCGAACCGCAAGAGGAAGTGAAGGATGGTCTGCACG
>JAYUYY010000099.1:0-2940 GCA_043752225.1 Sandaracinaceae bacterium
TTGACGGCATCCTCTCGCTCTGGAACGTCATGGGCGTGCTCACGACGCACGTCGACCGCGAGGAGAAGAGCAAGTACTCGCTCAACATCGCCGTGCAGGGCCCCGACTACCTGACCGACGTCTTTTCGCCGATCAACGGCGATCGCGTCGGCGCGGGGCCCGAGCGCGGCGCCGAGGCGCGCCAAGGCATGCACGCGAGCTACGTGCTCACGCGGCGCTACTCGGCGGCGACCGGCCAGTACGAGGAGTTCTGCATGGTGCCGCGCCTCTCGACGCGCCGCTACATTGACACGGAGGAGCTCGAGATTGAGGACTACGAGACGGGCAACCACGCGCAGGCCGCGCAGTGCTACGTCGGCGAGGTGCTCGACGTGCTCGGCGAGGAGCGCGACGCGGCGCTCATCGAGCGCTGCCGCGGCATCGGCCTGCCGTGGAAGCACGCGCACGAGGCGATCAGGCACAACAATGCGCGGCTCAAGATCGCGCTCAACTTCAAGGCGGGCGACGCCGCGAACCGCATTTCGTGAGCGCGCGGCGCGGCGCGTGTGCGGATGAATGAACGGGCGATGCAAACACAAACGCGCGCGTCCACGCGAGCGCGCTCGCCGGCGCCACCAGCGGCAAGCATCCGCGCGCAAGCCTCGCCGCGCGCGCGGTAGTAAAGACACACGGCGCGCGCGCACACACGCTCTCGTGCAAGAAGCGCCGCGTACGCCCGCTAGCCGCCAGCGCCCAGACACCTTGTCGGTGCGCCTCGCTCTCCAGATCGACGCGCGCGCATCTAACGCGCCACGCTAGAAACAGGCGCCACCATGTCATCGATCGTCAACGAGTACGGACATCGCGCCTCCAGCGCCCGCTCGGCCGCGGGCGCAAACATGCTTGCCGACTCGACGGCCGGCTTCCGCCTCCACAACGGCACGACGTACGGCCCCACGGTCACCGAGTGGGGCACGCTCGCGTCGACGCGCCTCACGCAGGGCGTCGTCACCGTCGATTTTGCCGTCAACCCGCGCCTGCACGAGGTGCGCGCCGAGACCAGCGAGACACGCGCCGAGCACGAGCGCATTGGCGCGCTCAAGAACGCCGACGACCTGCGCATCGAGGAGCACGATCTCGTCTGGGGCATGCGCAGCCGCGCGACGGGCCGCGGCGGCTCGGCCTTTTGCTTTGCGGCCTTCAACGGCCTGAACGTGGCGGCCTACCACCACCAGGACGACTTTGAGGACTCGCTCGTCTGCTACGGCCGCGCCAAGATTCCGTACATCTTTGGCTCGCCCGAGCAGGGCAACCATGGCATCTCGGTGCAGGTGCGCGGCGGCTACTCGATCGCGAACATTGGCAAGCACGACCTCTTCGTCGGCGACTCGGTGCGCGTGCGCGCGCCGCCGATCGACAAGCGCGAGCGCGCGCGCAACCGCGAGGAGTTCCACAAGCCGCAGGGCTACAACCCGCGCAAGGAGGTCGGCTCGATCGAGCCGGCGACGTACGCGCAGATCCACCGCATGCCGCAGCGCGCCTTTGCGCAGTACATGACGGTCGCGCGCGACACGGGCGACGAGGCCGTGCGCACGCGCCACGCGAACCCGCGCGTGCAGACGCGCCACGCGAGCCGCCTCGTGCGCTTCGCGATCACGTGCTTCCGCGCGGCGGGCCTCGCGAAGCTGTGGGCCGGCCTCGCCGTGCTCGCCGAGAAGAATGCGATCACGATCAACGCGGCCGTCGTCACGTCGAACGCGCTCTCGGCGGCCGACTACAGCACTACGCTGCGCCTCCTCAACGAGCCGCTCGAGCCAGCGACGACCATTGCGCCGGCGGCGGCGGGCCAGCTCGTGACGCTCGCCTACGCATTCGATCTCGTCGACGCGGCGCCGCGCGACGCGCACATCAAGCCGGCCGGCCAGCTCATCCACGACGTGCTCGAGACGCAGTTCCGCGGCCTCGCGCCGCCCACGTCGCAGGCGTTTGCGCGCCTGCCGTTCTCGCGCTTCGTGAAGCCGGCATCAGGCGCCAACGGCCTCACGCCCAAGCTCGCCGAGGCGCTCGACAGGATGCAGGTCAACGCGGCGCTGCGCCAGTTTGCCGCGTTTTCCGAGACAAAGCGCCGCGAGGACGAGAAGGTGATTGGCCAGTGCATCCGCAACGCGGTGCCCGGCGGCGTCATTGACGTCGTGAGCTGAGCGCGCGGCGTGGTGCGCGATGAAACGATGTTGCGTGTTCGTGCGCGTGCGCAGGGCGCGACACAAAACCAAGAGAGAATGCTTCTCGAGGCACTCGCCATCGTCGCCGCCGCCGCCGCCGGCGCGCTCCACCTCGCGCCCACCGCAACGCACCACGCGGCAATGACAACGCTCGAGATCGCGAACATTTTAGCGCAGGCGCAGGCGCCGTGCGCGTTCACGGTGCCGCGCCCTCCCGCCGCGGCGCTGGGTGTTGTGGGCGCGTGCGCGTGCGCGCTCGTGGGCCTGCTCGTGGGCACGTGGGCGTACGGCCTGTTCAGGACGCGCGCCACGCCGGCACGCCCGCGCTCTGTGCCGATGCTAGAGTAGCGAGCAACGCGGCGCGATCTAAAAAATGCATTTAAAAATTACGCCGCCCTTGCACTGCGGGCGGCGCCACATTGACGTAGAGCATGTAGTCGCTTGATGCCGCGGCGGCGGCCGCGGCGGCGTGCTCCCACCCGTCGACGGTGCGTCCGTCCGCGCGGTTGGATGCGACGCCGGTGCCAGTGTCGCGTTCTGGAAGAATTACGTCGTCCGCGCCCGTGTCAACGTCGGCCGCCAACGCATTCGGCGCGTGCTCGACCGTGACGCGCAGCTTCTCTTCGAGCGCCAGCCACTCGACGATCGCGTGCGCCTTTGTGTAGGGCACAATGTGCATCGTGCCAAACAGCGGCGCGTTCTGCCAGCAGAGCACGCAGTAGCGCGCGTCAAATTCCGG
>JAYUYY010000100.1:0-7542 GCA_043752225.1 Sandaracinaceae bacterium
GTGCGCTCTGCGAATCCCCTCGAACGTGCAACCGAGCCGCTCGATTGCGCGACGCGAACGCGCGTTGCGCTCGTCGGTGCGGAGGCAAACGCTGTGCACGTGCCAGCTCTCGAATGCGTGCGTGAAAAGGAGACGCTTCGCCGCTGTGTTACACGCGGTGCGCTGCGCTGAAGCGGCTAGCCATGTGTATCCGACCTCGACCGCGTCGGGACAATCGCGAGAGATTCGGCCCGACCCGGCAGGCCACTGCCAAGGTTGGAAGTCGGAGTAGCTCGTGGTCCCGACGACTCTGCCGCGCCACTCAATCACGAACGGATATCGCTGCCCCGCTTCCTTCTGGAGCAGCGCTCGCTCGACATAGGCGACCGCGTCGGCATGCCCATTCGGCACTGGATTGAACCGATACGAATCTCGCGACTCGCCAGCTGCGGCTGCCAACGCAGCAGCGTGCCCAAGTCGAAGGGGGAGCAATGCCACGTCGGTGCCACGCAGCTCGATGTTGTCGAGGATCAATGACATGCCGCTCCTACGACTCTCTCAATTGGGCGGCTCCCGACGAGCCTTTGACCGCCGCGCTGTCGAGCACCGCGTTGACTTGCTCCGCGGTCGCCGCGCTGCATAACGGTTTTCGCAGCGCCGTGCGCAGCGTGGGGCCGAGCAGAGCGAAGTGGCGACGCGTGACCTCTACGCCGAACTTCTCGCCGCGCACCGCGATGTTGGCTGCGACCAAGTTTCGGTAGAGCGCGACGCGCTCGGCATCGCTGGGTGGGGTCGGTTGCGGGCTGTGATTCTTGGACGCGCGCTGGTCGAGCAGCGCGCGCGCCTCGCGGAAGATCCACGGATGGTCGATCGCGGCGCGGCCGATCATCACGGCCGCGCAGCCAGTCTCATCGAGCGCGCGCACGACGTCCTCGGCGCTGCGAACATCACCGTTCACGACCACCGGAATCGACACGACCTCACGCGCGCGCCGTGCCCAACTCCAATCCGCAGGTCCGCTGTGCCCGACCTGCGCGGTGCGGCAATGAATGGTGAGCGCCGCGACACCTGCATCTTCCAGCCGCCGCGCGAGATCGACGATCGGCATATGCGATTCGGGGCCCCAACCGATCCGCGTCTTCACGGTCACCGGTAGATCAACGGCATCGACGACGCGCCGCGCCATCTCGACCATCGCGTCGGGGTTGCGTAGCCACGCAGCGCCCGCACCACCCTTTGCAACGCGCGGCACCCAGCATCCGCAGTTGATGTCGATGAACGCGGGCTGCGCTTGCTCGGCGATCACCGCGGCCTCGAGCAACAGATCGGCATTGCCGCCGTAGATCTGAATCGCAGTCGGTCGATCGCTCTCGTCGAGCTCCATCTTGCGACGCGCGCGGGCGGCACCTGCGATCAACTGCTCGGCGCGCACGAACTCGGTCACGCAGATCACCGCGCCGAGCGCGCGACACAAGCGACGATAGGGCGCGTCGGTCGTGTCCTCCATCGGCGCGAGGATCACCGGATGCTGAGCAAACAGCGCAGCGATCGAAGACACGGAGGTGTGAGCAGAGGCGGACAAGACGACGGACCTGACAACCGAGTTGGCGCGGCGTCGCACGCTACACCGATCTAAGACGCTCGGTCCCTTCGATCGCGGCTGGAAGACGGCGCTCGCGCTCAATCTGAGTTGCTGAAGTCTCTACAACCTGGGAAGAAAGAGCGCCCGCTCGCGCGCCTTTTGCGAGCGGTCAACCGGGGACGACGTGATGCGACTGCAAAGCCGACTGCAACACACGCTCGCGATCGCGTGCGTGATGCTGAGCTGTTCGAGTTGGAGCAGCGTAGCTGCGGCGCAAGCGACTGCGCCCGCAGATCAAGCCGCTGCACCTGCTCAGCCTGCGCCCGCGCCGACGCCTGCGCCCGCGCAGCCGGTCGCACCGCCGGTCGCACCGGCGCCCGTGGCTGAGCCCGCGACACCACCCGTAGCCGCGCCTGTCGAGCCGACGCCGAGCGCGACCGAGGCCGCACCCACGAGCGACGCGCCTGCGCACGTCGCGGCCGAGCCGACACCGCCCGAGCCTGCGCGCACCGCCCTCGGTGGACCGCCGGTCAATGTCGAGGGCTGGTCCGCCGAAACACCCGCGGCGCCGGCGATGCGCACGTACAACGGTTTTTCGGTGCGGCTCGCAGCGGAGCTCGGTCTCGCCGGCACGTCGCGCGAGCTCGGGGCCGACTCGACCAAGGTCAGCGGCTTCGATGCGGGGCTCTCGCTCGACATCGGTGCGACCGCGATCGAAAACCTCATCCTCTACGGGCGAGTCGGCGGCTTCGCGTTCAACCACGGCAACAGCAGCGATACGCCCAACGTGGGCAGCGCTTACTTCGGCTTGCTCGGCGCCGGCGCGCGCTATCACTTCTTACCGATCGACTGGTATGCGAGCGGCACGGTCGCGCTCGCGCTGATGAGCGTGACCGGCGATCACGGCGCAGTCACGAACGCGAATCCAGGCATCGCGCTGCAGATCGAGACCGGCAAAAACTGGTGGTCCGGCACCGAGCGCGATCGCAGCAGCGTCGGCCTCGGCATCCGGTTCACGTACGTGCGTTGCGGCTCGGTCGAGACCGGGATCGATGAGCCCTGGGTCACGACCGCGTTGAGCTTGGTGTTTTCGACCGCATACAACTGAGGCAGCGCTCACGCGCGCAATCGCCGTGCGGACGCGCACGCCACCATTCGCGGACGCGCGCGCCTCTGCTCAAGACCGCACGCAGCGCATCGCGCAGCACGCGTTGTCTTCTCGCGATTGGGTCGCAGGTCGTGCTACAGCCGAGCAGGTAAGGCGCGTGCTTGAGCGCGGCTTTACGTGGGCGCGACCTCCGGTCGCATGCGGTCAGCAGCAAGCGGTAGCAAGCCGCGTACGTGGAGAAGACAGATGGCGAAGTCGAGCTTGGTTGTGCGTGCAGCGTTCATTTCGTGCCTTCTGCTCGCCGCTGCGATGGTCGGTTGCGCAGCGGACGAAGGCGGCGGCGGTAGCGGCGGCACAGCGGGTGCTGCAGGCGCAGCGGGCACTGCGGGTATGACGGGCATGGACGCATGCGCCGCGACGGCACCGGGGCCGATCAACGGCGTCCCGGGCTGCGAAGCGGCCGTGGCAGGCACGCCTGTCGAGCTGCACAACGCTGCGATGGGCGTGCTCAGCTCCGCGATGACCTGCGGCTTCGGCTCGTGCCACACCCCGGGCCGCAACGCCGCGCAGCTGACGCTGCTCGACCAGATGGACTTGAAAGCGACGCTCGTCGACATCGCCTCGTGCCAAGCGCCGGGCATTCCGCTCGTGAAGTCGGGCTGCGGCAATGCTGCGCTGGCCGGCAGCTGGCTCTGGCTGAAGCTCGTCGCGCCCGCGGACTCGAGCGGCGTGATGGTCTCGGATCCCGTGTGGGGCACGCCGGTCGCGACCTGCGATCAAATGAGCGGCCAGCCATTTGGCATTCGCATGCCGTACAGCGGCACGGATATGATCACGAGCGAAGCGCGCCTGGGCCCGATCCGCAACTGGATCTGCGCCGGCGCACCCGGACCTATTTGATTTCGGCGTAAGCCGCTCTCAGCCCGCGCGAGCACAAGGGATCATTCGTGTTCGATTTGGCTGCTAGAGCGAGCGCGCCCGCAGGAAAAACCGGAACAATACTTTCGTATTGTGAGGATTTTTCCGAGGACGTAAGCCGCTCTAGCAGCCAAAGCGGACACGAATGAAGCTTCCGGCATTGCTGCTGTTCCTGTCCGGCGCCGCGGCGTTGGTGTTCGAGGCGCTGTGGTTTCATCAGGCCGCGATCGCGCTCGGCAATGATGTCGCGGCCTCGAGCTGTGTGTTGGCCGCATTCATGGGCGGCAATGCGCTCGGCGGTTTGCTCGCGCCGCGGCTCGCGCAGCACGCGCGCGATCGCGGTCGCATGTTGCGCGTGTATGCCGGGCTCGAGCTGCTGGTCGGCGCGATCGGGCTGACGGTCGTCAACATATTGCCGAACATCTCGGGCTCGCTGGCTGCGATGAGCGCGAGCCTGGGCGACTCGGGCTTGGCCATGAACGCGCTGCGAGTCGTGGTCGCGTTGATGGTGCTCGGGCTGCCCGCGATCGCGATGGGCGCGACGCTGCCGGTGCTGCTGACCGCCGCGGCGCCCGACGACGAGCGCTCGGCCAAAGGACCGCTCGTTGCGAAGCTCAGCTTCGGGCGCGCGCTCGGCACGCTCTACGCAGCGAACACGCTCGGCGCGGTCGTCGGCGTGGTCGGCGCGGAGCTGGTGTTGGTGCCGCAGCTCGGCGTTCGCGGCAGCGCGCTGATCGCGGCCGCGGCCTGCTGTGCGCTCGCTGCGTTCGCAGCGGTTGGCGCACAGCTCGCAGGCCCGAGCCCGCGCGTCAGCGTCCGCGTGCTGCCGCCTGCCGATCCGAATGCAGCGAGCAGCGAGCGACAGGTCACGCCGCTGCTGCTCGCAGCCGGGCTCAGCGGCTTTGCGCTGCTTGCGCTCGAGACGGTGTGGATGCGCTTCTTGTCGCTAATCCTCAACGACACGCCGCTCGCGTTCGCGCTCGTCTTGGCGGTCGTGCTCGCGGGCATCGCGGTAGGCGGTGCGCTGGCGGCGGCGATCGCGACTCGGGTCGCGCACGTCGAGCGCTTCGCGAGCGTGGTCGCGGCCGCCGCGGGCGTCTCGGGCATCGGCGGTTACTATGCGTACACCGCGCTGATCGGGCACACGTTCACGTTCGACCAAGATGCGTGGACGGTGCTGTTGTCCTGCGCGCCGCTGGTGCTCCCGACGTGCGTCTTGTCGGGCGCGCTCTACACGCTGCTCGGCGCGAAGCTGCGCACGAGCGGCGATCGCGAGCTGCGCGCGCCGGATACCGTCGCCGCAGGCAAGCTCGCGTTCGCCAACACGATCGGCGCGGCGGTGGGTGCCCTCGCGGGTGGGCTCTTGCTCTTGCCGCGCGCGGGCATGGAGCGCTCGTTCATCTTCTTGTGCGCGAGCTATGGAGTGATCGCGCTCTTGCTCGCCCCGCGCCCGGGCATGCACAGCAAGCGCTTCATGCGGCTGCACGTCGGCGCAGGCGTCGCGCTCGTGCTCGCGATCGCGCTCTTTCCGTTCGGCGACGTGCGCTCGCGCTTCGTCGCTTCGTCGGTGGCGCGCTGGATGACCGCAGAGGATCGGATCGCCTCGGTCGCGGAAGGCCGAACCGCGACTCTGGTGCACGTCGAGCACCGCCAAGGCGGTCTAGCGGTCTTCGATCAAATCGCGACCAACGCGTACTCGATGACGGTCAACGACTTCGCTGCGCGACGGTACATGAAGCTGTTCGCGTACCTGCCGATCGCGATCCATCCGAAGATCGAGCGCGCGCTGGTGGTTGGCTACGGCCTGGGCAGCACCGCGCGCGCGATCCTCGACGACACGGAGTGTAAGCAGCTCGACGTGGTCGACACCGAGCCCAAGCTGCTGGCGCTCGCGCGCTCGATCCCGCCCAAGGCCGGCGGCGATCCGCTCGCGGATCCACGCACGCGCGTATACATCGACGACGGTCGCCACTTCGTGCAGCTCGCTGCCGCGCGCTCCACTCGCTACGACTTGATCACCGGCGAGCCGCCGCCGCCGATCCTCGCGGGGGTCGTGCACCTCTACACGCGCGAGTACTTCGCACTCTTGCGCAGCGCGCTGCGCGAAGGCGGCATGGTCAGCTACTGGCTGCCGATGATGAACCTCTCCGCCTCGAGCGGCCGCGCGATCGTGCGCTCGTTCTGCCAAGTCTTCGACGACTGTTCGCTGTGGCACGGCACGGCCAAGAACTTCATGTTGCTCGGCTCGAACGAGGGCGCGACCAAAGTGCTGCAGCCGCGCGAGCCGGTCAGCGTCGAGCGCTTCACGCGGCTCTTTCGCACCGGCGCCTTGAGGCTCGAGCTGTCCTCGATCGGCCTCGAGCACGCATCGCAACTCGGCGCGCTCTTCATCGGCGACGCGCGCTACTTGAACAAGCTGGTCGCGCGCGACGGCTCGCTGACCGACGATTGGCCGCGCCGCATGGCCAGCCCGATCGTCACGAAGTCGCGCGACGCGCTGCTCTGGGAGTGGCGCGACACCAAAGCCGCGCGCACGCGCTTCGAGGGCAGCGCGTTCATCAAGCAGCGCTTCCCGAAGCCACTGCGGCAGGACGCGCTGCGCCACTTCGAAGGTCAGCGGCTCACCAACGATCTGTTGTTCTCGGTCGCCACCGCCGCGCGTCAGCTGGCCGTGCTGCAACAGGTGCTCGAGCGCACGCCGCTCGCGTTCCCAGTGCTGTTGATGCTGAACAGCAATCCGGACATCCAAGCCGCGCTGCGCCACCTTCCGCCTACACACAAGCGCACGGTCTTCGAAGTGCGTCACGAGCTCAGCGGCCGGCTCGCGGCACGGGATTACGAGGGCGCATGGCTGCTCGCACGCCGGCTCAAAGACGAGGAGCTGCCTCTGCCCGGCTTACGCGCTTACATAGAGCGGGCTGCGCAAACCGAACGCTAAGGCTAATGAGCGGAGCACTATGAATCTGAAAACGTTCATCATTCAGCAAGCGATCGTTGGCGCGATCATCAACGCGATCATCAACGGCGCCTTCGGTTGGGTCGGGATGCCCGACGGTCACTCCTGGCCGCTGTTCGGCCTGCCGAGCCTGTCGGTCGACATCGTGGCGATGGCGTTCGGCATTGGCTTCGGCACCGGGCTCGTGCTCACCCCGCAGATGCGCAAGCAGCTCGTGAGCGGCAAGGTCAAGCCGCCCGCCCTCCCGGCACACTGGGTCACAGCGTTTGGACGCTGGCCCGCTTCGGGAACGCGACGCGGCGTGAACGTCGGCGTGCTCGCGATCCTGATCTGCGCGCTACCCGTGATCGGCATTCTCTACGCAACCAGCTTCCAGACCATCGATCGCTCGAACCTCGCAGCGTTCAAAGCAGTCTTCGGCGCGATCGAAGGCGCCGTAGTGACCGTGCTGATCGCGCTCGCGGTCGTCGGCGACGCGCAACGCATGCAGCCCGCGAGCGCCTGAGCGCAAGGCGCGCGGCATGGCTTCGCGTTTCCACGTCCGCCGGGCTTCGGACGCGAAGCAGAACAGCAGTAGTCGCCGCCCTGCTTGATCTCGCCTTGTCGTCAGCGCCTCGAAGCGAATCGCCACGGCCGCACCGTCGCTGCCATTGGCCTCCTGTGTGCGAGCCGACGCGCGTTCTGGTGTACCGTCGGCACTGATGACGAGCGCCATCCTGCACCACTATCCGTCGTCGCCGTTCAGCGAAAAGATCCGCGTGCTCTTCGGCTTCAAGCAAGTCGCTTGGCAGTCGGTGACGATCCCTGCGGTGATGCCGAAGCCGGATGTCGTCGCGCTGACCGGCGGTTACCGCAAGACACCGGTGCTGCAGATCGGTTGCGACGTCTACTGCGACACGCGCCTGATCGCTCTGGTGGTCGAAGAGCTCGCGCCGGTGCCCTCGATCTTTCCGCGCGGTCTTGAAGCGAGCGCCGCGTGGCTCGCGCAGTGGGCCGATC
>JAYUYY010000101.1:0-7536 GCA_043752225.1 Sandaracinaceae bacterium
GCCGGTGTTGACGTAGAGGGCGAACGCGTTGCGCACGACGCCGATGTCGCCTGGAGCGATGCGTTGTGCGAGCGCGAGTTGCGTCTCGGCCTGCGCGTACTGCCGTCGCGCGAGGTAGTGTGCGGAGAGGTTCACGAGCGGCTCGATGGCCTGCGGGTAGCTCGCGAGGGTTTTCTGGTACAAGCGCTCTTCCGCGCCCCACGCGTGGATGACCTCGCGTGTCTCGGGGACCCACGCGAGGCACAGCGCAGCGGGCACTGCCACGAGAAGCGCTCGGCGTGTGCGCTCGCTCAAGCTGCGCCTGCTTTGGACGAGCGTGCTGAGCGCACGACAACCCGCGAGCGCGAGGCCGAGCGAAGGAATGAACAGGTAGTGCACGGCGACTGGGGTGTTGCCGAGCGGAATCACGTTGCATACCGGCAGCAAGAACAGCGCAAACCACGCGAGCCCAAGGATGGCGATTGGGTCGTGGCGACGGAACTTCCAAGCTGCAAGCAGCGCCAAGAGCGCTGCGACCCACGCAAGGGCGTTTGCGGTCATGTGCTCGGCGGGCGCGTCTTCCAGCAGAACGCCGAATGTGCCCCACGGCCAAAGCCAGAGTCGCGTGTTCATCGCGAGGTAGCGCATCGAGCTCAGGCTCAGCAGCCACGCGGGCTCATCAGCGAACCGATAGGCGGGCCGCGTGTCGAATGCGAGCGCGTACGCCGCGATGTAGACAGCCATGGTGACCGCCGCTGTCGCGAGCGTCGCCCGCAGCTCGAGCGCGCTGCGACGCCGCTCGAACGAGCGCATGTACACGAGCAGCACGACCGGGGCGACGAGGCCGAGCTCGTGGGAGGCGACGGCCAGCACGAGAGCCGCTGCAGCGCCGAGCTGCGCCGGCATCGAGCGGACGTGCAGTGCCCTCACTGAGCAGGCCAAGTACGCAACGATGCCGAGCAAGCACCACAGCACGCTCTGTGCAGAAAGCCACGCTACGACGCTAGCGGTCGTGGGATGGAGCGCCCAACACCCAGTCACCGCGAGCGCCAGCCACGCGCAGCGCGTCGCCTTCGTCGTGGCCCAATGCACGGCGAGCACCGTGCACAGGAACACCCCCATCGATGCTGCACGCCATAGCGCGATGTCGCCCTGCGTGCGCGCCAGCAGCCAGAAGGCGAGGCTCTTGAGGGGCCGCAAATGTCCAAAGCGATCAAGCTGCCCAATCGTTGCAAGCGGTGCGTGCTCGAGCTGCAACAACGTCCCAACGTCATCGAATGTGGTCGGCGCAAAGCCCAGCACGGGCCAGTAGAGCCACAGCAGAACGGCGCAGAGCGCGGCGGGCGCCCACCTGACGCCATGGCGTTCTTCGACGCGCATCGCTATTCGCCGTCGAGGCCGACAACCGCGCGAATGCCACGCCCGGTTAGCACCGACCCGTCGCCGAGTTGACCCTTGTCATTCAGGCCCCAACAGACCACGTGCCCGGAGCGGCGGCGCGCGCAGTTGTGGTAGCCGCCCGCTTCGATGTCGACGACGTCATCGAGTCCGACGACGATCATCGGCGTGCTTGTAGCGTCTTCGGTCGAGTCGACTTCGAGCTCGCCGCGAGCGTTGTAGCCCCAGCACTGCACGTGCCCACTCGCCTCGAGCGCACAGGTATGTCGAGCGCCCGCAGCCAGGTCGATGATGTTGGTCAGTCCAGGGACATCCTCGGCGGTGTTCCGTGCGCTTGCCGGCAGCGACGTGCCCAGCTGGCCCGCGCTGTTGTCTCGCCAGCATGCGACTGTGCCCGCTTCCAAGCGTACGCATGCATGGAAGTAGTAGCCCTCTCCGCCCACCTCGAGCTGATTCGCGGGAGCGATTGGTCCACCCGCGGTCGCCTGCACCGGACTCGCGAGCCCCGGCGACACGAGCCCCCAGCACACCGCCTGGCCGCCCTCGACGAGGGAACACGATCTCACGGCGCCCGTGTCGATGACGACGGCGTCGTCCACCAGTTCATCATCTGCAGCCCGCTGTACGGCTGTCGGAAGCGCCCTTCGGTCCGTCTGCGAAGATGGCGTGCGGCCCAGCTGTACGAGCGAGTTGTCCCCCCAGCAGGCGATGCTCCCGGATGTGAGGGCACAGCTGTGTAGCCAACCGGCCGCGAGCGCTTCCACTCCGGGATGGCTCGTGTCGACCCAGTCGGACGATGCGACCGTGCCAGACGAGCCGAGCTGGTAGTAGCTATTGCTTCCCCAACATCGAACCGTATCGGAGTCATCATCGAGCGCGCACGTATGCTCCCGCCCAAGCGCGAGCTCGCGTACGCGTGCCACGTCGGGCACGCTGAGCGCCGAGGTGCGGTAGGGTTCCGCGCCCGCTCGCAGCTGATTTGTCGCATTGTCGCCCCAACACCGTAGCGCGCGCGCGCCGTTGGCATCCGGCGGGTCGAGCAGCGCACACGACTGGGAGAAGCCCAGGACGAGGCGGCTAGCGGTTTGGCTGCACTCGCCCAGCTGGCACGTGTTTGCGCACGCGCTGCCGCATTCACCGCAATGCATCGAATCGCTGGTGATGTCCGTTTCGCAGCCCGGCGCCGGGTCCAGCGCGCCGTCACAGCTGGCGTATCCCGTCATGCATGCGCACACCGGACCGTCGAGCGCGGCCGAAGGATCTTCGCAGCTCGCATGTTCTCCGCAGATCGGCTGCGCGTTCGCCTCAACCGGCAAGCACTCATTACGCCGGCACTCGCGGCCGTCGAGCACGTAACCGACTGCGCACTCACAAGCGCCCTGCTCGCTGTCGACCGCGCACGCCTCGCCATCGCTACCCGCGTCGGGTGCACCGTCGGCCTCGTCATCGCCGATTCGAGCATCCATGCTGGAGCCTGAGCTCGCATCGGTAGCCTGGCGCGTAGTGTCAGCCGCAGCGTCGAGCGGCGCATCGGACTCGGTGCTAGTCCGGTTCAGGCTCGTGCAGCCCACCCAAGCAACGCACAGCGCGAGACCGAACGCACAGTGAAACGCAGTAAGCAGGTCGCGTTCGACTTGTCCGAACCGAGCTGCCTACCAGCTGTCGAGGCTGAGAGTTACACCGTTGGCGCCGTCGATGACAAGCCGCCGCGTTCGCCCGCGGCCGTAGTCTCGGGATCGCGGCGAAGCTGCGCGTGCAGGTGCTGGTGGCGCGACGATAGCTCGCAAGGCCCGCGATGCGCCACGTGCTGGTGCCGATCGCATAGCTGTCGATGACGGTGAATCCGCCGCTACTCTGCTCCGAGAAGCCGGAGAGCGTGCCGCTGCGATTCGTCGAGCACGACTGCGCAGAACCCACGAGCAAGGCCTGCACGAAAGCGGGCACGAAGAAGCACAAGTGCTGCGAGAACGCGATCAACGACTTCAAGAAGAAGAACCCTGACAAGGCGGGGCAAATCGACGCATTTGCGCAGGCAACCGCGCCGAACAAAGTCGTGTGGCTGTTCAAAGATGATCGCGGAGCAAGCGAGGCGCTGCGCAATCCGCCACGCTCCGCGACAGGAGCGCGAACGGCTGGGTCAGGAAATGCCGCGGCGGAAGCAACTCGACGAACGAGCTGCCGATGTCGGTTCATGCGACTAACGTTCGCCGGAGGAACGCTGGTGATGCAGGACCTCTCGTCCGAAGCGGCATCTACCTTGCCCGACTTCGTATGGGATCCACGCGTCGCGGCCTACCGCGCGCCTGCCTTTCGATACCGTGCGCTACGCGCGGCACTCGCGCTTGCGGGCCTCGAGTATGTCGATGACGCGCTTCATCTCGTGAAGCGGACATCACTTTGGTCCGCGGTGGATCTCAGGCCATACCAACGCAGCGCTCTTTTGGCATGGCGAGCCGCCGGACGAAGAGGCGTCATCGCGCTCCCGACCGGCAGCGGAAAGACTCGGCTCGCGTGCGCGGTCATGGCCGCATGCGAGGCGCCGAGCCTATGTCTCGTTCCGACGCGCGTGCTCCTTCATCAGTGGCGCAATGAGCTGGCGCGGCACTATCGCGGTGACATCGGCTGCCTCGGCGACGGCGAACGCCGCGTCGAACACGTGACGGTGGCGACGTTCGAGAGCGCCTACCGCTGGATGCGGGAGATCGGCCACCGCTTCGGTCAGCTGATCGTCGACGAGGTGCATCATTTCGGCGCCGGGATGCGCGATGAGGCGCTCGAGATGAGCGCGGCACCGTTGCGCCTTGGTCTCACCGCGACCGCGCCGGGCGAAAGGCAGCTCGCGCGGCTCGCGGACTTGATCGGCCCTGTGGTCTTTCAGCTAACCGCTGGAGACCTCATCGGCGAGTGGCTCGCCGACTTCGATGTCGTACGACTGCGGTTGCACCTCACGGACGGCGAACGCACCCGATATGACGAGGCCGTCGCCATCTTCCGACCCGTGCACCGCGCCTTCGTTCGGGCCGAGCCGCGCGCGAGTTGGCGCGACTTCGTCGCTACGGCGGAGCGCTCCGAGGCCGGTCGCGCGGCGCTCGCTGCGTATCGCGTGAGCCGGCGCATCACACACTACACGTCTGCGAAGGCGGCCACGGTCGCGAGGTTGCTCGCAGAGCATCGGGCGAGCCGCGTGCTCGTGTTCACCCCCGATAACAACACGGCCTATGCGATCGCTCGCCAGCACTTGGTGATGCCCATCACTTGCGACATCGGCCGCGCCGAACGCGATGACGCAATCGCGGCGTTCCGAGCCGGAACGCTGCGCGTGCTGGTTAGCGCGCGCGTGCTGAACGAAGGGTTCGACGTGCCCGATGCAGACGTCGCCATCATCGTGGGCGGCACGCTCGGTGAGCGCGAGCACGTGCAACGCGTCGGTCGCGTCTTGAGGCCGGCGGTGGGCAAGCGCGCCTTGGTGTTCGAGCTGATCGCCGCCGAGACGCACGAGGTCTACAAGGCAGAGGAGAGAGCGCGTGCCCTCGAACCATCCGCGGCCTAGTCACCGACGTGAGCGCATCTCTGTCGGGCTGGCGACGCTGGATGAGCAAACCATCGCGCGCACCATTGTCCCCGACTACGTAACGACCGCCGACCGAACGTGGCTCCTGACGTTGCTCGCGGAGCGCGAGAAGCTCGTCGGTCAGAAGCGAGGCGCTTGGACCGAGCGAATCCGCGATGGATTGCCGGTCAAGGCGCCGCGCCGAAAGCTCGAGCTAGCATTGCGCGTGCTCGATGGATTGGCGCGCGATCTCGTGTCATCTCCAGTGCCCGCGCGCCGAATCCGCAGCGCGCTCTTCATCGCCGCTGCGGCGGCGCCGACGCGGAGCGAGGCGGTTGCGCTCGCCGCCGATGAGCTCCATCTGAGCGAAGAGGCGGTGCTCCAAGGGATGTTCTCGGACTTGCCGGGCGAGCGCGTGCTCGCTCCGCTGAAGGAGTCGCTCACACCCGAGCAGCTGGCGCTTCGCTGCAACGCGGAGCTCATCGCATCGCTACTTGGCCGGGCACTGCGCGTGCGCATCGACGCGCACGGCAACGTTCGCGCCGTCGTTCGGCATGCCAAGCTGCTCGGCCTCTTGTGCCGGGTCGAGCGCGGCGAGGCAGAGGGCATTGCGCTCGAGCTGTCGGGGCCATTCGCGTTGTTCCGGCATACGCGGGTGTACGGCCGTGCGCTTGCATCGCTCGTGCCCCGCCTCGCGTGGTGCAACACCTTTCGCTTATCGGCGGAGTGCGTGATGGGTTCGGGTAGCGAGGTCGCTCGTTTGGTGATCGGCGCGGGTGATCCCGTGCTCTATGGCAAACAGCTGCCGGCTTTCGACAGCAAGCTCGAGGAGCGCTTCGCCCGTTCGTTCGCTCGCCTGACGTCCCATTGGGAAATGGTGCGGGAACCGACTGCATTTTCGATCGGAAGCTCGTTGGTCTTTCCCGACTTCGAGTTGCGTCACCGCATCACGGGTATGAGCTGGCTGCTCGAGATCGTGGGCTTCTGGACCGCCGAGTACATCGAACGCAAGCTCGCGGCGCTGCGAGAAGCGAAGATCCAAAACCTGATCTTATGTATCGACGAAGCGCGTGGCTGCGCCGACGACGAGATGCCGGTGAGCGCTACGGTCATCCGCTTCCGACGCACCATCGACCCCCGCGCCGTGCTCGCTGTCCTCGAACCGAGTTGACGCCGCCTCTCGCAGGGATTCGCTGTGCGGAGCGAAGCGACGCACCCCGAACGCTGCTCACGCGAAAACGCCCACCAGAGGTGGGCGTTTGGAGCGGGAGAAGGGATTCGAACCCTCGACGTCAACCTTGGCAATAGCAGCAGTTCCCGAAATCACCGGCAAAACCAGCATAAACAGCGCGGTTCTGCGCACGCGTGAGCACGCACGGGAACGCTGGATCACCAGGCGAGGAGTCAACGAGGAGTCGCGTCTGGGCGTGGACGGGCGTGGGGCGAAGGTGGCTGGAACAGTGGCGCGAGCTCGCGAGGCGCGTGACTTGGATCAGCTGAAAGCGAAAGCCTCTCGCCCGTCAGCCTGATGCGCCCGAGGCCCGGGTTGCGCTGGCCACGCGACTCGATGCGAAGAGATACGATCGAAAGCTGTCAGCGCTACGCCGACGAACGGGGCGGACAATGCCTTTCGAAGCGCTACGTCAACAGCCTGGTCAAGCTGCGCTGGTGCTGCATGCAAGGCCATCGCTGGCAAGCGTCGTGGTCGGGCGTGAAGTCGCAGCAGACGTGGTGCCCCACGTGTGCGTACGCGAGCCCGTACGGCATCGACGACATGCAGGTCTTTGCAGCCTCTCGCGGCGGCGTATGTCTATCGCGGACCTACCGGACCGGCCGCATCAAGCTTCAGTGGCGGTGTGCAGAAGGTCACCGCTGGTCGGCGCGCGCCTCAAGCGTGCTCGATGGCTCGTGGTGTCCGCGCTGCGCAGGCAGGACGCCGTGGACGCTCGAACGCCTGGCCGCCGCCGTCCGAAAGCGCGGTGGCGACTGCCTGAAGGAGGTCGAACCCTATCGCGCGGAGCGCAGGTACCTGTGGTGCTGCGACAAGGGCCACGAATGGATCGCGAGCTCGGCCGTCGCACGCGGGCTGTCATGGTGCCCACAATGCGCGCGATCAAGACGCATCACGCTCGCCGACTTGGCTCGCGTCGCACGTAAGCGCGGTGGCAAGTGCCATGCGACCGGCGAGATTCGCAGCGTGCTCAAGGTCGAATGGGAGTGCAGGAAGGGCCACCGCTGGATGGCGACGCCGAACCAAGTGCGCATCGGAGGAACGTGGTGTCCCGAGTGTGCACGCGAGCGGCCGCGGATCTTCCGTCCTCTGACGCTCGATGACATGCAAGTGATCGCCGCGAAGCGCGACGGACGATGCCTTTCCGATTTCTACGTCAACCAAGACGTCCGGCTCGAGTGGGAGTGCGCCGAAGGACATCGCTGGCTCGCGCGGCCCCGTAACGTCAAGGCAGGTCACTGGTGCCCGCGCTGCGCGAAGGTTCCGCAGCTCACCATCGCCGACATGAAAGCGCTGGCCCTGTCACGCGGAGGGCGCTGTCTTTCGCGCGCCTATCGCAACGTCGACTCCGAGCTCGAATGGCGATGCAGCGCTGGCC
>JAYUYY010000102.1:0-2930 GCA_043752225.1 Sandaracinaceae bacterium
CTGCGCCACCGCTTCGCCGATCCGCGCACGCACCGCGCTGGCATTGCTCGCGCGCGCGAGCGGGCCCAGCGTCGTGCTCGCGTCGAGTGGATTGCCGAGCACGTACTTGCGCACGAGCGCGACGCCAGCCTCGACGAAGCGATCGTAGAGCGATGCATGCACGTAAATGCGCTCGACCGCGCAACACGACTGGCCCGAGTTGTACATCGCGCCATCGATCAGGTTTTCGACCGCGGCGTCGAGGTCGGCATCCGCGCGCACGTACGCCGGATCCTTTCCGCCGAGCTCGAGCCCGACCGCAACGAAGCGCTCGCTCGCGGCGCGCACCACCGCGTGACCGCCGGCAGTCGAGCCGGTGAAGAGCACGAGCTGCACCCGCGGGTCTTGGACCAGTGTCGCGACGGCATCGTGCGTGCAGCACACCTGCGTCAGCACGCCTTCGGGCAACCCGACCGCAGCCGCGGCCTGCGCGTAGTGCTCGGCGCACAGCGGCGTTTGATCTGAATGCTTGAGCACCACCGCGTTGCCGGCGATCAGCGCGGGGATGACCGCGTTCACCGAGGTGAGATACGGATAGTTCCAGGGCGCGAGCACGAGCACGACGCCGAGCGGCTCGTGGCGGATGAAACGCGTGAAGCCGGGCTTGTCGCTCGCCGGTAGATCAGCGAGCGCTTCGGGCGCGGCTTCGATCATGTACCGGCTGCGATCGAGAAAGCCGCGGCGCAGCTCGGAGGGCGAGTCGCGTAGCGGACGACCCATCTGTCGCGTCAGCTGCTCACCGAGCTCGTCCGCGCGCTCGACCATGTGCTGCACGAGCGCGGTGCAGCGCGCCGCGCGTTCGGCGAGTGGGACCTTCTTCCAGTCACGCGCCGCGCGCGCTGCGCGTGCGAGCGCGGTATCGAGCTGCGCGTCGCTCATCAGCTCGCGCTCCACGTACAGCGAGCCATCGATCGGCGAGAAGGTCCTTTGCGTCGGCATGCCGGCAGTATAGGGAGAACGAATCGCGAGTTACGTCGAGAACTGCTCGAGCTTTACGCATGGAGCCGGTCTCGCTCCTCGGTAGACAGCCGTGTATACTCGCCGGGATGAAAGCGGCGGGTGCGGCCCGAAGTAAGCGTCCGTCGTGGGACGAGCCTCCTGAGTCCGTGCGCACGCGCATCTTGCGCGGTGCGGTGCAGGTCTTCGGCAAGCTCGGCTTTGGCGCGACGTCGGTCGAGGCGATCTTGGCCGCGGCCGAGGTCTCGCGGCGCACGTTTTACAAAGAGTTTCGCAGCAAGGAAGACGTGCTGCGCGAGCTGTTCGAGAGCTCGGTGCAGCGCCTGCTCGCCGCGGTGAGCGACGCGAGCAGCAGCAAGGCGCCCGCACGCGATCGCCTTGCTGCAGGCATCGAAGCCTATTTGACCGTGCACTCGAACGCGGGTGCGCTCGCGCGCGTGCTCTTGCTCGAGCAATTTTCGCCGGGCTCGCCGCTCTGCGCGCAACGCGATGCTGCGATGGCGGCGTTCGGCGCGCTGCTTACGACGGGCATCGAGCGCGAAGGCCGGCGCAAGCCCGATCCGATCCTCGTGCACGGCGTCGTCGCGGCCGTGAATCAGATCGCGG
Source organism: Sandaracinaceae bacterium (assembly GCA_043752225.1). Classification (GTDB taxonomy): domain Bacteria; phylum Myxococcota_A; class Polyangia; order Polyangiales; family JAFGIB01; genus JAYUYY01. The sequence goes on from JAYUYY010000102.1 coordinate 1,603, forward strand.
TGCAGATGGCCGAGGAATATCCCGATGGCAACTGGGACATCGCTCGCGCCAAGAACGCGATGCTCAAGATCATGCTCGCGCTCGACGACGGGAAGTGATCAGCCGCTGCTCACGCTCGAGACCTCGTGCAACACGCCGATGTGCTTGGTCGCGTTGACGCGGAACTCGGCCGGTGTGGTCCCGCCCATCCAGCGCCGGAACGCTTTGTAGAACGCGGTGACGTGCGAGAAGCCGAGCAGGAATGCGACCTCGCTGATCGCGAGGCGCGGATCGCTCAAGTAACCCTTCGCGAGATCGCAGCGCACGCTCTCGAGGATCTGGCGATGGCTGGTCGCTTCGTCTTCGAGTCGCCGGCGCAGCGTCGCGACGCTCATCGCCAGCTTGCGCGCGATCGCTTCCATGCTCGGATCGCCGTTCGGCAGCTCGGCCATCACCGCTTCGCGCGCGCGACCGCTGACCGTCTCGTCTTTGCGCAACCGGCTCATCACCGCTTCGGCGTGCTTGCCGAACGCGACGTGCAGGCCGCGGCTCGCGCCGAGCATCGGCGAGTCCAAAAACGCACGCCGCAGCACGATCGCGTTGTGCGGCATGCCGAGCTTGACCGGGCAGCGGAAGATCCGCGCGTAGTCGTCGGGGCTGGTCGCCACGCGATGCATGAGATGCACCTCGAGCGGTGTTTCGTCGACACCGGTCGAGCGCCGCCAGCCGACCAAGCTGCTCGCGACGATGAAGTCGTTCGAAGCTGCGAGCTGCTCGACGTCATCAGTGAAGCGCCAGCGCCAAACCGCGGCATCCGCGCTCTCGTCGAGCGAGATCGCGGCCGCTTCGTTCATCAAGTGCGAGTAACGCGTCGAGCACAGGATGCCTTCGCGCAGCGTTTGGCAGGTGCGGAACACGTGCGAGAGCACGCCGAGGTCGCTGGGATCGATGCTCTCCCCCGCGCGCAGCCCGAGCGCCGGATCGCGCGTGCGCAACAGCGTTCGCTCAAGCAGCTCGATCACCACGCGGTGTCGAATGCGCGTATCGGGATTGGCGAAGCCGGCGAGGTCGATGCCTTCGCGCTCGAGCACTCGCATGTCTTCTGCGTCGCCGCCTGCGACCCGAACAAACGGCCACAAAAGGCGGATCGAAAGCGTCGTCTCTCGCCATCGCTGTTGCGTTGCTGACATGTGTTGTTGCCCCCCGGCGAAACACACAGCAACGTCTTGGGTGCCGTCAAGGCAAGGCTTGAGCGAATCGGACAAGTGGCACCCGCGCATCAACCTCTTGTCGTCGAAAGGTAAGCATTCCTGCTTCAATGCCCCCCACGCATCTCAGCCAGTTTGCGC
>JAYUYY010000103.1:0-7531 GCA_043752225.1 Sandaracinaceae bacterium
GTTCGTGACCGTGTTCGTGACCGAGAACATGGTCGGTCACAAGCTCGGCGAGTTCGCACCCACGCGGACTTTCCAGGGCCACTCCGGCGACAAGAAGGGCGGCACGGGCAACACCGTTCCGCCGCCGAAGCCCGCAGGCGGCGCCAAGCGCTGATCAGTTGAGAGGGGTCCGGGGCCGTGCTAAAGCCCCGCCCCCCGCGCACCCCGGCTGGTAAGCCCGCCGTTTCGAGAAACGGCTAGTCACGATACGAAGACACCGCACGCAGACGGATGACTATGGAAACGAAAGCCAGCCTCAACTTTGCCAAGATCTCGATCCGTAAGGCCCGCATGGTCCTGAACATGGTTCGCGGTCAGAACGTGGCCGTCGCGCTCAACGCGCTGCGCTTCACGCACAAGGCTGCCGCGCCGATGGTCGCCAAGCTTCTCGACAGCGCCATCGCCAACGCGCAGCAGAAGAACGCGGACGTCGACCTCGACAAGCTCTACATCAAGCTCGCATACGCAGACAAAGCCCCCGACAAAATGAGCCGCCGGTTCCGCCCGCGCGCCATGGGCCGGGCCACGCAGATCGTGAAGGGCAACAGCCATCTTCACCTCGTGCTCGACGAAAGAGGAAACTGAGATGGGACAGAAGACACATCCATACGGCTTTCGTCTGAACATCATTCGGACCTGGAGCTCCAAGTGGTACGAGGACAAGCACTACGCCAAGTGGCTTCACGAAGACCTCAAGCTTCGTAAGACCATCCGCTCGAAGTTCGCGAACGCTGGCATCGCCGGCATCACGATCGAGCGCGCGGCGAACAAGGCCAAGGTCGTGATCTCGACCTCGCGTCCCGGCATCATCATCGGCCGTCGCGGTGCAGGCGTGGAGCAGCTCAAGGCTGAGCTCGCGGGCATCACCGACAACGAGCTGTTCATCGACATCCAGGAAGTGCGCAAGGCAGAGACCAACGCGCAGCTGGTGGCCGAGAACATCGCAACGCAGCTCGAGCGCCGCGTGGCCTTCCGCCGCGCGATGAAGAAGGCAGTGACCATCGCCATGAAATTCGGCGCCAAGGGCATCCGCGTTCACGCGGGCGGCCGCCTCGGTGGCTCCGAGATTGCGCGCGAAGAGATGTACCGCGAAGGCCGCGTGCCGCTCCACACGCTGCGCGCCGACATCGAGTACGGAACCGCCACCGCCCGCACCACGGCAGGCGCCATCGGCATCAAGTGCTGGATCTTCAAGGGTGAGGTTCTCCCGACGCGTCGCCGCCCCGGCGGCCCCAGCGCGAACGCACGTTAGTTTTATACGGAGCAGCCTCAAAGCTCTCCGTTGTTCTTCTCTCTTTTCTGTTCTGAGGAAAGCCGCACGTCATGCTTCAGCCCAAACGCACCAAGTATCGAAAGCAGCAGAAAGGCCGCCGTAAAGGCCTCGCTCAGCGTGGCAGCGATGTCTCGTTTGGCGACTACGCGCTGCAAGCGGTCGACCGCGGCAACCTCACGTCGCGCCAGATCGAAGCCGGTCGTATGGCCATCCAGCGCGAGACCAAGCGCGCCGGGCGCCTCTACATTCGGATCTTTCCCGACAAGCCGATCACGAAGAAGCCGCTCGAAACCCGCATGGGTACCGGCAAGGGCGCGGTCGAAGAATACGTGGCCGTCGTGCTCCCGGGGCGCGTGCTCTTCGAGCTCGACGGTGTGACCCGCGAAGTCGCCGAGAAGGCGTTTCGCTTGGCCAGCAACAAGTTGCCGCTGCAGTGCAAAGTGTTGGTTCGGAGTGAGCAGCTATGAAAACCGCAGAGCTTCTCGATCGCACGCCCAAGGATCTCGTCCAGCTCGAGGAAGAGCTGGCACGTGACCTGTGGAAGACGCGCTTCGGCAACTACACCAACCAGCTCGACGACACCGCGAAGATCCGCCGCCTGCGCCGCGACATCGCCCGCGTGAAGACGATCTACACGCAGAAGCAGAACGCGGCGCCCAAGGGCGTCGTCGAGACGGTCGTGGCCGCGGTTGCGAGCACCATCGCGAAGGTCACGAAGAAGACGAAGTCAGCGCCGAAGGCGGCTGTGAAGAAGACGAAGAAGGCGAAGGGCTGAGACCATGGCCGAGACGACCACCGAAGACACCAAGACCACCGGGCGCGGCAACCGCCGTACGCTCGTGGGGCGCGTCGTGAGCGACACGCACAAGCCTGGCCGCGCCAAGAAGACGATCACCGTCGAAGTGCTGCGTCGCTACCGCGACCCGGTCTATGGCAAGTACATCAAGAGCCGCAAGAAGTACCACGCGCACGACGAGACCCACGAGTTTCGCACGCACGACTTGGTAGAGATTGAAGAGAGCCGTCCGCTCTCCGCCACCAAGCGCTGGGTCGCTACGCGCCTGGTCGAACGCCCCGAGGAAGTCTAGTCATGATCCAGTCAGAAACCATGTTGGATGTGGCCGACAACAGCGGCGCCAAACGCGTGCAGTGCATCCGTGTGCTCGGCGGCACGCGCCGTCGCTACGCTGCGCTCGGCGACGTGATCGTCGTCGCGGTGCAGGAAGCGCTGCCGAACGCGAAGGTGAAGAAGGGCGAAGTGGCCAAGGCCGTGATCGTCCGCACGCGTCGCGAGTACCAGCGCCCCGACGGCTCGTACATCAAGTTCGACACGAACAGCGCCGTGCTGATCAACGACGCACGCGAGCCCATCGGCACGCGCATCTTCGGGCCCGTCGCACGCGAGCTGCGCGGCAAGCGCTTCATGAAGATCATTTCGCTCGCACCCGAGGTGGTTTGACATGGGCACGCGCATCAAAAAAGACGACGAGGTCGTCGTGATCTCCGGTCGCGACAAGGGCGCCCGCGGTCGCGTCCTCAAGTACATCCCCGAGACCGACAAGGTCATCGTGGAAGGCGTCGGCAAGGTGAAGAAGCACCAGAAGCCGAACCAGCAGTTCCCGCAGGGCGGCATCATGGAGAAGGAAGCCGCCATTCACGCCTGCAAGGTGATGCTGCTCGACGTCAAGACCGACAAGCCCTCGCGCATCCGCATGGGCAAGAACGCAGACGGCAAGAAGGTCCGCGTCACCGTGAAGAGCGGCACCGCGCTCGGTAGCTGAGGACAAGTTTATGACCACCGCCACCATCCCCCGTCTGCAAGACAAGTATCAGAAGGCCGTCGTGCCCGCGCTCATGAAGGAGTTCTCCTTCACGAACCAGCTCGAGGTGCCTCGCCTCATGAAGGTCTCCGTCAACATGGGCCTGGGCATAGCGACGCAGAACCCGAAGATCATCGAGTCCGCCGTGCTGGAGCTCGCAGCCGTCACCGGCCAGAAGCCGGTGATCACCAAGGCGAAGAAGTCGATCGCGACTTTCAAGCTGCGCCAGGGTCAGCCCATCGGCGTCGCGGTCACGCTGCGCCAGCATCGCATGTGGGAGTTCGTCGATCGCTTGTTCACCCTCGCGTTGCCGCGCGTGCGTGACTTCCGCGGTCTGCCAACCAAGTCGTTCGACGGCCGCGGCAACTACACCATGGGCATCCGCGAGCAGATCATCTTTGCCGAGATCGACTACGAGAAGATCGACAAGATCAAGGGCATGAGCGTCACCTTCACCACGACCGCCACGACCGACGAGCAGGGCCGTGCCCTTCTCACCGCGCTCGGTCTGCCCTTCAGGAAATAGGAGCGAATCATGGCCAGAGCCTCAATGTTCGCGAAGATGGAAAAGAAGCCGAAGTTCGCGGTTCGCTACAAGAATCGCTGCAAGTCGTGCGGACGTCCGCGTTCGTTCTACCGCAAGTTCCAACTCTGCCGCATCTGCCTGCGGTTGCTCTCGCTCCAGGGTGAAGTCCCGGGCGTAACCAAGTCGAGCTGGTAGGAGTCACACCATGAACACCGATCCAGTTTCAGACATGCTCGCTCGCATTCGCAACGCCCTGATGGCGCGTCACGAAGCCGTTGAGATTCCTCACTCGAAGCTCAAGGTGCACATCGCGGAGATCCTCAAACAAGAGGGTTACATCAGCGGCTTCGCCGTGCAGACGGGCGACCGCCCGCAGATCAACGTGCAGCTAAAGTACGGTCGCGATCGCGCACCGGCGATCGTCGGCTTGCGCCGCGCGAGCCGCCCGGGTCGTCGCGTGTACGTCGGCCACAAAGAGATCCCGGTCGTGCTCAACGGCATGGGCATCTCGATCATCTCGACGTCGCGCGGTGTGCTCACCGACCGCGACGCGCGCACCCAAGCGATTGGTGGCGAGCTTCTCTGTGAGGTGTGGTGATGACGACGAGTAACGCAGCGACCGCGCAGCCTACGCGTCGCGGTGCAGCTATCGATGAGAGCACCATTGTCACGCAATCGCGCGTCGGCAAGGTTCCGGTCAAGGTGCCCAAGGGCGTCGAGATCAAGGTCGCTGGCCGCAAGGTCACGGTCAAAGGTCCAAAGGGTCAGCTCGAGCGCGAGCTCCCCGAAGGCATGAAGATCGAGCTCAAGGATCAAGAGCTCACCGTCGAGCCCGCCGCGGGCGCAGGTCGTCAGGGCCGCCAGTTCCAGGGCCTCACGCGCGCGTTGATCGCGAGCATGGTCACGGGCACCTCGACGGGCTTCGCGCTCTCGCTCGACTTGGTCGGCGTCGGTTACCGCGCCGAGATGAAGGGCACCGACTTGCACCTCGCGCTCGGCCTGTCGCATCCGGTCAAGCACCCCGTGCACCCGGCTGTCACCGTGCGCATCGAGACCATCGACGAGGGCGGCATCAAGCGCCCCCGCGTGCACCTCTCGAGCCACGACAAAGAAGCGCTCGGCCAGACGGCTGCGCGCATCCGCTCGTATCGCCCACCGGAACCCTACAAGGGCAAAGGCGTGCGCTACACCGGTGAGAAGCTCCGTGAAAAGGCCGGCAAGACCGGCGCCAAGAAGTGATGCGCATGCATCACGAAAAACTAGAAGTGAGAGATTGAGCCATGGCTAAACTCGAAGGACGTGAGCGGCGCAAGCTGCGTGTTCGCAAGAAAGTCTCCGGGACGCCGCAGCGCCCGCGCCTCACCGTGTTCCGCAGCAACAAGCAGATGTCGGCGCAGGTCGTGGACGACACGAGCGGCTCGACGCTGGCTTCGGCCACGTCGCTCACGCTCACGATCGCCGATGACGCGAACAAGACGGTGGTTGCGGCTCAGGTCGGCGAAGCCATCGCCGAGGCGTGCAAAGCCAAGGGCATCACCACGGTCGTCTTCGATCGCAACGGCTACATCTACCACGGCCGCGTCAAAGCGCTGGCCGACGGAGCCCGCAAGGGCGGCCTGCTGTTCTGATTCACATATCAGCGGAGCAGCCTTCGCTCTCCGCGAACGGAAATTCTATGAGCAACGACAATCAGAACCAGGGTCCCCGTGACGGGCAACGCGACGGTCAGCGTGACGCTTCCGGCGAGGAGCTCACCGATCGCGTCATCCACATCAACCGCGTGGCCAAGGTGGTCAAGGGCGGTCGTCGTTTCAGCTTCAGCGCGCTGATCGTGGTGGGCGACGGCAATGGTCAGGTCGGCATCGGCCTGGGTAAAGCGAACGAAGTGCCGGAAGCCATCCGCAAGGGCACCGAGCGCGCACGCAAGAACATGTTCAGGGTCTCGCTCGACGGCAAGACCATCCCGCACGTCGTGACCGGCCATGATGGCTCGGGCGAAGTGCTGCTGCGTCCGGCCAGCCCCGGTACCGGCGTCATCGCGGGCGGCGCAGTGCGCGCCGTCGTCGAAGCTGCCGGCGTCAAAGACATCTTGTCGAAGTGCATCGGCAGCACCAATAAGCTGAACGTCGTGAACGCGACGATCGACGCGCTCAAGCAGCTCGAGGTCTCCGGCGACGTCGCAGCGCGCCGCGGCAAGACCGTCGAAGAGATCATGGCCTGAAGGTTTGGGAGCCCGTAATGAAACCGAAGCTCAAAGTCGTGCAACTCCGCAGTGGAATCGGGCGCCCCGAGAAGCAGAACCGCGTTCTGCTCGGGCTCGGGCTCAAGGGCCCGCGCAGCGAAGTCATCGTCGACAACACGCCGTCTTTTCGCGGCATGGTCAAAAAGATTCTTCACCTCGTGACTGTCGAGGAATGTGATGGCTGAAGCACCCAAGATCCCCTCTCTTCTCTCGAACTTGCGCGCGCCCGTGGGCGCCGTGAAGAACAAGCACCGCGTCGGTCGCGGCCCGGGCTCAGGCTGGGGCACGACCGCCGGCCGCGGCAGCAAGGGCCAGTACGCGCGCAACACCGTGCGTCCCGGCTTCGAAGGCGGCCAAACGCCGCTGTATCGTCGCTTGCCGAAGATCGGTTTCAAGAACCCCTTCAGCCGCAACGTTCGCACGATCAACATCGAGTTGCTCAAGCGCTTCGCCGCTGGCAGCGTCGTCGATCTCGCAGCCGTCAAGGCCGCGGGTTTGGTCAACGGCAGCTTCGACTCGATCAAGATCCTCGGCGACGGCGAGCTCGACCGTGCGCTCACCGTGCACGCGCATGCATTCAGCGCGCGCGCCAAGGAGCAGATCGAGAAGGCTGGCGGCAAGGTCGAAGTGATCGCCCCGCCTGTCAAAACAGAGACCAAGAACGAGACCAAGACCGAAGAGACTGCCAAGGCGTAACTCAGCCGTCACGCAACCCGCGTACGAGAGCCATCCATGAATGCCTTCGCGAACATGTTCAAGATCCCCGAGCTGCGCAAGCGGCTGCTCTTCACGCTCGGGATGCTTGCGATCTACCGCGTCGGCATCTTCATCACGACCCCGGGTGTCGACCGCAACGTCATGCGGAACATCATGGAGACGCAGTCGGGCTCGTTCCTGGGCATGTTCAACCTGTTCTCGGGCGGAGCGCTCGAGCAGCTCTCGATCTTCGCGCTCGGCATCATGCCGTACGTGTCGGCGAGCATCATCATCACGCTGCTCTCAGCCGTGGTGCCGACACTCGAAGAGCTGCGTCAAGAAGGCGAGTCCGGTCAGCGCAAGCTGAACCAGTACACGCGCTACGGCACGATCGGCCTAGCGCTCGTGCAGAGCTCGGGCATCGCGCTCTTCCTCGAGGGTTTGAACAACTCGCAGAGCCAGTTCGGCGATGTCGTCGCCAGCCCGGGCTGGGGCTTTCGCTTGATCACCGCGCTCTCGCTCACCACGGGCACCGCATTCATCATGTGGCTCGGCGAGCAGATCACCGAGCGCGGCATCGGCAACGGCATCTCGCTGATCATCTTCGCGGGCATCGTCGTGAACCTGCCCGACGCGTTGTTCCACACGGCTTCGCAGGTGAAGATCGGCGCGATCGCACCGACCTCGCTGCTCATCGTCGGCGCGATCGTTCTCGCCATCATCGGGACAATAGTGTTCTTCGAGCGCGCCCAGCGCCGCATCCCCATCCAGTACGCCAAGCGCATGGTGGGCCGGAAGATGTACGGCGGTCAGTCGTCGCACCTGCCGCTCAAGGTGAACGCGGCCGGCGTGATCCCACCGATCTTCGCGTCGTCGCTGCTGATGTTCCCGAGCACGCTCGCGAACTTCCACGTGCCGTACATGGACAAGCTGCA
>JAYUYY010000104.1:0-2923 GCA_043752225.1 Sandaracinaceae bacterium
CTGTATCTGATCGCGTCCGAGCCGAGCTTCGTCCACTGCGATCTGCAGCCGGCTGAAATCATCGCCCGCGATCGTCGGCGCAATGCTGCCAATGACGTCGCCCTTCTTCACACGCAAGCCTTCAGCGAGCGCGAGCTTCGGGTTGTGAAAAAACCTTCCGCCCGTGGGTGCGCCGAGCGTCAGCTGATCGCTCGCTGCGGGCTCGACTGTCGCTGCGACCTCGAGCTCCTTTGCGAGCGGTCGCATGGTTGCCCAAGCGGTCGCGAAGGGGATCTTCCACTGCGACTCCTTAAGGAACGTGATCGTCGATCCCAGCGATTCCTCAGCGGGCGGCGGCGTATCTGCGACGGTGATCGAGCCGCAGTCGAAGGTGTCGGTCTTGCCGTCGATCTCGTAGCTCATCTCGAGCGCGTACTCGCCCGCAGCGGGCGCAGCGCTCTCGAACACGAAGATGCCCGGTCGCTTCACGCCTTGGTGCGTCGCTTCTGCGGCAACACCCGCGGCGTTCTTGAAGCGCACGCGGAAAGTGCCTTCGGTGACCGCGCCGAAGTCGGAGAGCCGCGTCACGTGCGCGTGATACGGAATCGGCTTATTCGGCGCAGGAGGAGGTAGCTCGACGAACAACTCGTAGCCATCGGTCCAGCGCGTGATCGCGATCGGCTCGGGCTCCTCTTCCTCTGCCGCGTGACCTGCACCTTCGCCGTGGCCATCATCATGGCCGCCGTGCTCGTGGCCGTGGCCGCGATCGCACCCACCTGTCGCGATCAGCGCAGCGACGACACAGAGCCATTTCGACGCGTTCATGGCGTCCTCCGATGCGTGGCATTGCACGCCTGGTCCAACGTCGCGTCGAGCAACGTGCCCGCCGCATGCATTCGTTCGAGGCGCGCTTGTGCCACCTCTTCCGCGAGATCGATCGAGCCAAGCTGGGCTTGCTCCGCGGCGCGAAAGGCTTCGAGCAGCTCGGTGATGCTGGCCTCGCCCGCGGCGTAGAGTAGACGGGCTTTGTCTTGAAGCGCGGACGCATCCGCTATCGCTGAGTCGAGCTGCACGGCGCTCGCAGCGAGCACTTGCACGTACGCATCCAGCGACTGGAGCCGAGCGCCGTATTGTCGCTGCAGGCTGAACGCGTTGGCCAATGCGCGCTGCTGCTCGGCGTGCGCGTGCGCGGCCTCGCCTTGTCCGTGATCGAAAAACGTGAGTGGCACTCTCAACGACAGAGCGATGCCGTGACCCGTGTCGGTCGTTACGGTGGTCGTTCGATAGCCCGCGAACAGCTCGAGCTCCGGAACCCAAAGGCGGTCCGCCGCGCGGGCTTCGAGCTCGCTCGCACGAGCTTGCGCGTCGAGGCGCCGCAGCTCGGGGTGCTGCGCGCTCGACCCGTCCACTGGGTGCCGGTCGCCGAGCTCTCCTCCTGCGAGGTCGAGCAGCTTCACCGAGGGCAGCGTGACGTTCGATCCGAGCCACGCTTGCAACAGCGCGAGTGCCGCGCGGGCCTGCGCTTTGGCCGACTCGAGCTCGCGCTGGTGCTCGCGCGCCTGCACACGCTGGCGCAGGGAGTCGTATTCGGCGGCTTCTCCGCCCTTGGCGAGGCCTAGGATCGTTGCGCTGAGCGCGGTGAGCCGCTCCTGCTGCTGCTCGAGCACCGCAACGCGCGCTTGGTCGATCACCGCGCGCGCATACGCTTGCCGAAACGCGACCGCGCTCTCGAACAGTGTCGAGTCTGCCGCTGCGGAAGCTTGCTCGCTGCGCGCAACGGCAGCGTCCTGCAACAGCGAGCGACGGCCGCCTATCCTAAGCGGCACCGACACGCCGATGATCGTTTCGTGATCGGTGCCGCCACTCAACGCGCGCTGGTGCGCGACGACGAGCGATGGATTCGGAAGCACATCCGCCGCAGCGGCATAGGCAGCACCCGCCAACCGCTCCGCGCGTGCGACGCGAATATTTGGATCGCTCTCACAGATCTTCCTCGTACCCGCGATCTCTTCCAACGCCTGAGCGCGCAGCGGCTCAGCTCGGAATCCGCAGAAGCACAGCACGAGCGCGGCAAGAAACCGATTGACGGTCGGTTTCGCACGCGCCTCTACACGTTCGCTGGCAAGGCTCATGGCTCTCTCTCAGTGATTGAAGACGGCGAGCAGCGACTCAGTCGCGTGGTGAAGCGGCTCGTACGCGGCCAGAACGATCGCGAGGGCGCAGATGCATGCGGCGGCAAGGCGCGCATATGCGCCGTTCTCGCGCGGCGGCTGCAGCAGTGCTTCCACGCGTTGCGGCACGGAGCTAGAACCGAAGCCCGCGATCAGCGGGCTCGAGCGAAAGGCTGCTGCGCCGATGTGTCTCTCCAGCGAGAGAATGGTCTCGGCGACACAAAGGCGATCCCCTGCGCGCGCTGCGGCGTGCTCATCGCAGCTCTGCTCGGCGGCCAGCTCGAGAGCGCGGAGCAGCGAACGGCGCGCCGAAGGCGTCGACATGACGCCTGCCGCGCGCACGAGCGCGCGCACCAAGGTGTCTCTGCGATGCACGTGTGCGCGCTCGTGCGCCAGCATGATCGCGAGCTCGTCAGGCGCGGCCTTCGAGAGCAGGCCTTCCGACACCATGAGTCGTGGACGCAACAACCCCACGGACAAGCAGAGCACTGCGTCGGTTGGAATGATCCAAAAACCGCGCGCGCTGTCGTGGCGCGCATGCCGCGATAACTGTCGAACGATCGCGAATGCTCGTAGCAAAGCTCGCGTGCCCCCAAAGAGCTGCGCGCCGAGCCACCCGCCCGCAACGCCGACGAGCAGCCAGCCCGACCAGCCGCCGACGTGATGCGAGGCATGGACGAAGCAGAGATGCGAGTGCCCGCCGTGAACGAGGCAGTGGTCCTGCGACGGCCAGACCATGCCGAGTAGCGATGGCAGCATCACCGAGAGCAGCG
>JAYUYY010000105.1:0-7517 GCA_043752225.1 Sandaracinaceae bacterium
CAGCACGGGCAACGTGAGCTTGTTCGGGATGAGTCCGGTGCGGCTGTCGGTGACGGCAGCGATCAACGTGATCGCGATCAGCGCACCATAGAGAACCCACGCGTATGGAGTGACGTTGGTCATGGCAGCAGGCTCGTGTTGTTAGCGGGAATGAAATCTACGGAATGGGAAGGCCGATCAGCGTTTCGGCATGCACGTACAGCGCGAGCAAAGGCAGCCCGACTGCGGCCACCGCGATCGCGACGCCGAGCGTCGCGAGCAGGAACACCACCGTGTATTCAGCGAACACCGCTCCGCGTTGATCGGCGAGCAAAGGAGGGCGCTCACCGCGGAGAGATGCAGAATGCTCGAGGAGCGAACGCCCACCGGATCGCGTGGGATGAGCGCGAGGGAGATCTCGCTCATCCCACCCCCCCGACCGGCGCACGCGCGCTCCTCGAGCACGGGGATTCATTACTGGTGACCTTCGAGCGTGGTCGTGAAGGTGCCGGTGCCTTGCTCGACCTGCGTCGCGAGGTCATCGCCGAGCGCGCTCCACAAGCCGACCGCGCCGACGACGATGATTACGAACAGAACCGCGTACTCCATCGTGGAGAGACCGCGTTCGTCGCGCTTGAGCTGATTGAGAATCTTCTTCATGACGTGCCTCGTGAGTGGTTCGACTTCTCGGTGAAGTCGTTTGCGACCGAGGCCCGATGCCGCGGTCGGATGAGCCCTTCAGCAAGGCACATGCCAGCAGCTCGTTCGCGGTTTGGATCGGACGCGAACGCGGGTTTTGCGCCCGCATCGCGACGTAGTCGTTGTGTAATCGCTTCGACCACGCGTCCGAGCCTGCTCGAAACCGCGTCCGAGCGGCCGTACACCGCGCGCCGGGACGGACAGTGTCCGGCAAACGCGGACAGTTTTCGGACAACGGACATAACGAACGCGCGCGCATACGTGTGCGCGCGCGAAAGCACGCGCGAGAGTCATTCGCTTGTCCGCCGGAGAGAACGCGGATGCGTGGCACGCAGCGTGCAGAAAGTCCGGTCCAGCCATGAACGCCATCCCTTCACAGCCGATGCGCAGCGCCCTGTGCGCCGTGCTCCAAGTCGCTCTGCTGACCACGTTGCTCAGCGCGTGTGCGGGAGCCGCGGCTCGCGACGCGAGCACGCTGCACGCAGCGCCGGACGAAGACCCGCTCGCCAACGTCGAAGCCGCGCAGCTCTTTCACGATGGCGAAGCGCTCGCAGCGCGCGGCGATCTAGTGCGCGCCGAGCAGTATCTCGCGGCCGCAATTCGCCACGGCTATCCGCAAGAGCGCGTATTGCCGGTGCTGCTGCGCGTGTGCCTTTCATCCTCGCGGCTCGGCGCAGCGCTGCAGCACGCGACGCCGTACCTGCGCTTGCATCCGAGCGACTACCGGTTGCGCTGGGTGGTCGCGTCGGTGCTGATCGGTCTGGGTCGCTACGATCAAGCGCGCGTTGAGCTGCTGCGCGTGCTGACGAATGCGCCCGAGCACGCCGAGGCGCACTACTTGCTCGGCCTCTTGCTGCGCGATCATTACAACGACGATGACGCCGCCGCGCCGCACTTCGAAGCGCACCTGCGGCTCGCAGCGGATGGCCTGCACGGCGCCGAAGTCGCCGCGTGGTTGCGCGAACGCCTACAGCTCGCTCAAGCCGAAGCGGTGCCCGAGTCGGAAGAAGAGGTCACACCATGATCCCAGTCGAAGTCTACGCGCAGACCATTCGCGGCTTTCTCGCACCGGTGCATCGCTTCCTCGATGACGCGAGCGTCACCGAGATCCTGATCAACGGCCCGAACGAAGTATTTGTCGAGCAACGCGGCAAGCTGCATTTGACGGACGCGAAGTTTTCACCCGAAGAGCTGCGCTCGGCGATCCACAACATCGCGCAGTACCAAGGCGTGACGGTCGATTCCGAACGGCCGATCTTGGAAGCGCGCTTGCCCGATGGCTCGCGCGTCGAAGCGATCTTGCCGCCGGCTGGAAGCTCAGGTCCGCACGTCGCGATTCGCCGTTTTTCGAAAGAAAAGCTCACGGTCAGCAAGCTGCTCGAGCTCGGCGCGCTGACCTCGGATGCCGCCGAAGCCTTGCGCATGCTGGTCGAGCACAAGCAGAACGTAATCGTCGCGGGCGGCACCGGCTCGGGCAAGACCTCACTGCTCAACTGTCTCTCGGCATTCATCCCGGAGGGCGAGCGCGTAGTGGTGATCGAAGACGCGCGCGAGCTGCAGCTGCAAGGCGGGCACATCGTGCAGCTCGAGACCCAGAAGCCCGATCCGAGCGGACGCGGCGCAGTGACCACCGCAGACCTCTTCAAAGCGACACTGCGCATGCGACCGGATCGAATTATCGTCGGCGAGATCCGCGGCGGCGAAGCGCTCGAGCTGGTGCAAGCGATGACCTCCGGTCACGGCGGCTGCATGTCGACGGTGCACGCGACGTATCCGAGCGACACGCTCAACCGGCTCGAGACGATGGCGCTGATGAGCAGCGTGACCTTGCCGCTCTCCGCGCTGCGCTCGCAGATCGCCTCGGCAGTCGACGTGATCGTACAGACCAGCCGGCATCGCGACGGCTCGCGCGGCGTGACACACGTGACCGAAGTGCTGGGCATCGACGCGCAAGGCCAGTACGTGATCCGCGACTTGTTCACACGCGGGTACGCATCGCAGCACGGCGAGCAGCACGCAGGCGAGATGCTCTTGCCGACCGGTCAAATGCCGGAGTGCACCGAGACGATCCATGCAGCGGGCGCGCGCTTGCCCGAAGCGATGTACCGCGCGGCAAACGCTGCGAACGCGCGAAAGCAGGTAGGACGATGACCGAGCGCAAGCCCGACGACACGCGTGATCGCACCGTGCTCGGCCCGCCGGTCGAGCCCAAGACGCAGTTCCTCGGTTATGCGGTGCGCGAGCAGCTGCCATCGTCGGATCCGCCGACCAGGCGCACCGGCCGGCCCGTGCCTGCGCAGCAGTCTGCTCCGCCATCTGCACCGCCGTCTGCACCACCAGCGCGATCCTCAGCCGAGCGCACGCAGCTCGAGATCAGGCCGCAACCTCAGCTGCAACCGCAGATCGCGCAACAGCGCGAGCCGCAGACGCAGCTCGTGCGCTCCGACCCTGCGGTGCACGTGAGTCCGATCCTGAGCCCGAGCCTACGGGTGAGCACGTCGACGCTGCCGCCCGCGATCGAAAGTCGAGCGCTCACGCACGGCCGTCCTTCGACGCCCACGCCCGAGCCACAGCGACCCTCGGCGCCCACGCCGCTGCCCGCGCTACGTCCGTTTTTTACGCCGGGCCACGTGCAGCCGATAAGCCGGAGCTCCGATCCTCTGCAGCTGACGACGACGCACATCAAGCCCACACTCGCGTCGCAACGGCCGCAGCTCGCACTCGACGAGCGCGAGATCACCGAGCCGCAGCTCTCGAAGTCCAAGCTCTTGCCGATCGCGCTCGGCGTCGCGCTCATCGCGCTGCTCGCGGCCGGCGGCATCGCTGGGATGCGGGTGTACCGAGCGCGCAACGCACAGGTCGCAGTGATTGCGGGCGCGCAGCCGAAGG
Source organism: Sandaracinaceae bacterium (assembly GCA_043752225.1). Classification (GTDB taxonomy): domain Bacteria; phylum Myxococcota_A; class Polyangia; order Polyangiales; family JAFGIB01; genus JAYUYY01. Next base: position 3,568 of record JAYUYY010000105.1, read on the forward strand.
CGGCAGCGAGCTCGGCTTCAGCTCAGGCTGTGCCGGCGCCTTCCGAGCCGGCGCAGCAAGGCGCTGAAGCTCAAGCAGCTGAGCCGCAAGCCGTTGAAGGCGCTTCCGCGGAAGCGCAGCCCGCCGCGAAGCCGCTCACGCTCGACGACGGCTCAATCGCCGCGCTCGAGAAGAACGCGATCGATCGCCTGCTCGCAAACGATCATCGCGCCGCGCTCGCGCTCTATCGCGAGCTGCAGCGCGCCGCGCCGAAACAAGAAGCGTACTCGGCGATGACGGCGTTGCTGGTACGCCGCACGCGACCGACCTGCGAAGGAGGTGTGCCATGCGACGCGCCCTGAGCTCGATGAAGCTAATCGTGTGGATCGCGATTCTGGTTTGCGGCGTGCTGGTCGCGCTCGCGTGCAAACAGCCGCAAGGCCATGCGCCCGAGTACGCGTTGCTCGTAGTCGCACGCACCGACGAAGGCGATCCGCTCGCGCACGTTCGCGTCAGCGCCGAAGGCCGCGACCTCGGCGAGACGGATGAAAAAGGCGAGCTACGCACCGCGCTGCGCGGCAGCGAAGGCCAGCGCGTCCAGCTCAAGGGCCAATGCCCAGCGCGCTACGAAGGCCCGATCGAAGAGCCGACGATCATGCTCAGGCGCTTTGCCAACGTCGATCCCAACGCCGAGCAGCGCACCACCGTGCAGCTCGCATGCGCGGCGAGCGAGCGCGTGAAAGTGATCGCGGTGCGCACCGGCAAGCCGAACATCCCGGTGCTGCTACGCGGCGAGGTCGTGGCGCAGACCAACGTGAACGGCACCGCGCATGTTCTTTTGAGGGAACACGCAGGCGCAGCGCTGCAGCTGACGCTCGACACGCGCAGCGCGCCCGAGCTGCGCCCTGCGAGCCCAACGCGCATGTTTGCGATCGACGCGCACGACGACTTCGCGGTGTGGGATCAGACCTTCGAAGCACAAGCGAAGAAGCCCGCGAAGCGCGCGAAGAAAGCCGCCGAGCCTGCACCACCACCGCCGAAGCCGGTGCCGTATCGGCTGGATTGATCGTGGACATCCCGGGGCGTGGAGCGGTTGGTATCAAAGTTCGACGATCCAGCGTGCGGTGAATGGCTCGTGAAGGACGGTCACCGATTCGAGCTTCGCAACGTTGAAGCTCTTCACCTGGTCTGAAGTGCGCCCGCTACGCAACAACTCGTAGACGAAGAGGTTCGTGTTGCCAGTCGTCCGCGCGTAGCGCAACGAGTACGGCTCAACGACGCGGTCCACACCGTCATATCCGATGGCGACGCATAGCCGGTTGCGAGCGGCGAATCGAATGCGGTCGAGTCCAGAGCCCGACGACGGGCGGTTCGGGCCGGAGCGCTGCATGGATTGCGCAGCGACGAAGTGCTCGCGCGGCAGGACTTGCTCGTCTTTGCCGACAGGCGCCGGCAGCAGCGGCGCAACCGCGGTCTGAGGCTCGATCCACCAAGCGAGCGCCTCTTTTAGCCCGGCTACGAAGCCAGCGACGGGAGGCAAAAGCGGCAACTGATGTGAAAGCTGCTGTTCCCACGCGACCGCGAGCCCATCGAAATCAACTCGAGCAAGAATGCTCGCGACGCTAGGTGCGCTCAGCTTCTTGAAAGCGAACTTCACGTTGAGAATCTCTCGCGCGCGCTCGGGAACAATCTCGTCGCGAAAATTGCGATCGATGCTGACGAGATCATAGACATCTCGCGCGCGCCCTTGACGCTCGTAGAGTGCGCGCGTCTTCTCAGCAAGGATCTCGTTGACGGTGTAGCAAGCGATCGATGGCGCTGGCTCGATTCGATCCTCGTAGCGATGGAAAATGGCTCGCTTCTTAGGCGGATCGACGAGCACTTCATTCTGCGTGAGATCGAGCTTGATGCGCTGCATGTTGCCGCGCTTCATTCCGAGCGGCCCTGAGTACGTCGCCTTGGCGTTGATGGACTCGGTGCCTTGCTTGTTTGTGTAGACCTCTATTTCCAAGCGGTCGCGCGGAAAGTCGACGCCCGATTCGGACGAAACCCATTCGCAGACTTCCGCCAACCCGCGACGCACGATCTCCTCGGTGAAAGGGAGGTCCGCCGGGATCGTGAAATCAAGGTCTTCCGAAAATCGGTAGGTCTCGAAGAAGCACTTCTTAAGGCACGTGCCGCCCTTGAACACCCAACGTGACAGCATCGAATGCTGGGCGATGCCATACAGAAGCCAGCCAAGCGCATAGTCTTTCTCGATGGTGCTAGCGAGCACGCTGTCGAGCTGAGCGACGTATTGAACTGTGGCTTTGGGGATCATGCGTTGTCGATCGGCAAATTGATCCGAAGCCGCCAGCGCGTGACGATGCGCCCACGCTTCGGGCCGCCTGGATCAAGCAGACTTACACCTTTGCTCATGCCGGCTCGGCATCGCTCGAGCCAGTCTTGCGAAGGAGCAGCGAATGTCTCGGCGGTAAAGCCCAAGCGCTTGAAGACGACACCTTTCGCGTAGCGCTCGGCGTACTCGAGAAGCCGAACCGGATCCGCGTGCGTGCTCTTCCAGTACGCACGAACGACGTCCAGCGTTGGTCGCCCTCCGCCGCCAAACGCTGGCTCTGCCAGGATGTCGATGACGAGGCGATGTGGATCCGCGACGAGGATCGGCGTGCTGCCCGACCACACTCGCGTGGTGCCGAACAACATGGCTTCATCGACGGCGCGGCAGACGAACGTGATGCCCGCGACCTTGTGCTCGCGGCGACGTTGCGGTCGAGCCGTGATCACGGCGATGGAGTTGTAGATCTGCTCGGTAAGATCCCAGTGCTCAGCTGCCGACCATCCCGAGATGTAGCCTGGCGAGAAGAGCGCCACCGCGAGCGGCCACGCGTCCTCGACCGACGCGGCTGGTGAAGGCGCCCCGAGCCGCACCACCGAATACGCGCCGCGCTGAAGCCGCAGGAGCCAGCCCTTCTCTGCAAGGCGCGCCAGGATTCGATTGGCGTAGGGGCGCGACACCGGAAGCACCGCCAACACATCCTCAACCGCGACGGCGGGCTTCTCGGATGCCACAAAAGCATCAAGGATTCCGCGCTCTTGCGCGCTCAGCCCGGTGGTGTATCTCGGTGCCATCGTGACTGCATCTAAAGACAGACATTGTCTTCTACAGCAGTCACAATATATCATGCGCTATATTGAGTTGCTGCCAAAAGTCAAAATTTGTCTTTATTTGCAGTGAAACTAGACCACCGATGCCTGCGCAGCGGCGCTCGGGTCGGCGGCGAGCGCAGGCAGCCCGATCGTAGGCGGACTGGGTGTCACTCGTTGCCAGCGGACCGTCGCCCCGCCTCACCCGGATCAGCTGACGCGTCTCGGTCGAGGCTCTCGTAGTGCTCGGTCGGCAGCTCGCGTATCCATCACGAGCACTTGGTCCCAACTTGGTCCCGACATGGTCCGTGGCTTCCCGCAGCAATCCGCTGAAGCTCAAGAAGCTGAGCCCGCAAGCCGCTGAAGGCGCTTCCGCGAAAGCGCAGCAAGCTGTTGAACGCGCTTCCGCGGAAGCGCAGCCGGCCGCCTCGACGCCGCTCACGGTCGACGACGCTCGATCGCCGCGCTCGAGAAGAACGCGATCGCCTGCCCGCCAACGATCACCGCGCCGCGCTCGCGAAAGTTCGCCCGCAACATCTGGCGCATGCGCGTGTTCTTTCTCGCGTGGTCTGCGCTTCCGGAGAAACTGAAACAGCCTGTTTCAGAAAGTCGCGCGCGGCTGCGCGTCTCTGGCCGTGAATCTGGCTGCATCGCCGCCGCCACATGGAACGTGACCACGGCCGCGCCGCTGAGTGCTGCGAGAACGCGAGCGACTTGCCCGGTGACTTGCCCGGCGACTTCCGACGCTGCTTATGGAGGCTTCGACTTCGGCGTCCGCGGGACGTCGGTGCAGTGGGGTCGAGAGGCGCGCCCTCTCGGCGTGGACC
>JAYUYY010000106.1:0-7511 GCA_043752225.1 Sandaracinaceae bacterium
CCGCGGCACAGGCCAGCGCGGTCGCGCCGATCGGTGTTCGATGCAACCGTCTGTCCGTAAGGATGCGAGCCAGCACGGGAAAGGCCGTGACCGACATCGAGACGCCGAGGAACAGCGAGAACACGGTGAACGACACGCCCGAGTGCGAGTAGATCGGGTACAGCACGAGCGCGAGGGTCGCGCCGAGCACGAACGGCAACACGATGCTCGCGTGCGAGATCGCGAGCGTGGCGTGGGTCGTGCCCTTCAAGAGCCCGAGGTCGAGCTCGAGCCCGACCAGGAACATGAACAGCACGACGCCGATCTTGGCCACGATGCCCAGATGAGGCGCGGCCTCGGCGGGCAACACGAACTGGTAGACGGTCGGCGAGATCGCGCCGAGCACCGAAGGTCCGAGCATGATGCCGGCGATGATCTCGCCCATGACCGGGGGCTGCTTGAGGTAGCGTTCGAACACCAGCCCGGCGAACCGCGCGCACATCACGATCGTCGCGATCGCGAGCAGCACCTCGGCGAGTACGTTCGAGTGCTTCGCGATCGGGTGGGCTACGGCCGAGCCAGCGAGCGCCGGGGCCACGAGGTGCTCGCCCTGGCTGCGGATCGCGAAAAACGCGATGCCCGCGATGGCCAGCATCGCCGCGTAGCCGAACGCGGTGCGTTTGCCGGTGACACCCGAGCGCTGGAGCAAGGATTGGGTCGTGGACATGGGAGCGGCCGGACGTTAGCCGAACCGATAGACCGTCGCCAGAGCGGGACGCTGTCGGCGCAGGTAGCCGACTAAGAACACCGCCTGTTGCGAAAGCGCCGGCGGTGTTTTCAATTGCGGTTCGGAGCAACCCGTATGTGCCGGAACATTAAGATCCTTTTCAATTTTGCTCCGCCTGCGACCGATGACGAGGTGCGCGCGGCTTCGCTGCAGTTCGTGCGCAAGCTGAGCGGGTTCACCAAGCCCTCGCAGGCCAACACCGACGCGTTCGATCACGCGGTCGAAGAGGTCGCGCGCACCGCGCGCACGCTGATCGATTCGCTGGTGACGCAAGCGCCGCCGCGCGACCGCGAAGAAGAAGCGATTAAAGCCAAAGAGCGATCGCTGAAGCGTTTCGGTCCAGCAGAGTGAGCAGCATGAGCGCGCCATGCTGAAGACCAAGTCGGTGCACAGCCCGAAGTCCGCAGACGATGGCTTGCGCATTCTGGCGGCGCGCTTCCGCGGCCGCGGCCTGCCGACCAGCGCGTACGACGTGTGGATGCCGAGCCTCGGGCCTTCCGAAGAGCTGCTGCGCGACGTGCAGGGTGGGCGCATCACGTGGGCGGCGTTCATACGCGCGTACAACGCCGAGATGAAGAGCGCGTCCGAGGTGGATGCGCGCTGCAAGACGATCAAGAACAACGGACAGCGCTACACGTTGCGCCTGATCGCCGAGCTCGCGCGCCGCTCTGACGTGACGCTGATGTGCCACTGCGATGAGCACACCAAGCAGTGTCACCGCTTCGTGCTCGCAAAGCTGATCGAGCGCGAGTGACGCTACTTGGGGAGCGCGGGGCCAGCGCTGCCGTGCAGCAGCACACCTTCACGATCGCGATGATGCCGCAGCTCGTGCTCCGCTTGATCGCGAGTGCGCGTCCGGACATCGCGGCGTTGCTACCGACGCCCGAGCAAACCGCGAGCATCATGGGCAACGCCCCCCTGAAACGGCCCAGCTGCGCGGTCTTAGCCGTCGCGGCGCGCGGCCAGAGCCGCCTTGCGCAGTCGCCCGGCGGCCTCGGTCATCTCGCTCTCAGTCAGCCCGCCGTAGCCGATCCGCGCGTGCGGTGTCGGCTTGTTGCCCCAGGTGAACAGCTGGCCGGGCTGAAAGAGCACGCCGCGTTTTTCGGCTTCCGCCGCCCAGCGCATCACGTCGAGCTCGCGCACGTGCGCCCAGAGCGCCATGCCGCCGCTCGGCGGCTCCACGTCGAGCCAATCTCCGAGCGCATCGCGCAGCACCTCGACCGCGTGATCGCGCCGCGCTTTGTACGTGCGGCGCACGCGCCAAACGTGGCGCTGCAGCTCGCCGTCTTCGAGCAGGTCCGCGAGCGCGCGCTCCGTCAAGCGATCGCCTTGCCGATCGAGGAAGTGCCGCTCGGTGCGCGCCGCTTCGCGCACTGCGGTCGGCGCGACGAGGTAACCGATGCGCAAACCGGGCGCGAGCACCTTCGAGAGCGAGCCGATGTAGAGCACGACGCCCGCGTCATCTGCGCTGGCGATCGGCAACACCGGCCGGCCGTCGTAGTGCGACTCGTGGTCGTAGTCGTCTTCGATGATCGCGAATTTCCTTTCGCGCGCGAGCTGCAGTAGCGCCATCCGCCGACCGGCCGACATCGTGACCGTCGTCGGATACTGGTGATGCGGCGTCACGTACACCGCGCGCACCGGCTCGCTCTCGCACAGCTTCGCGAGCGCGCTCACCGAGAGACCTTGAGCGTCGACCGGCACCGGTCGCAGCTTCGCGCCGTGCGCGCCGAACGCTCGCCAGGCCGGCGGATAGCCAAGCGCTTCCACCGCGATCACGTCATTCGGCCCGAGCAACAAACGCGCGACCAGCGCCAGCGCCATCTGACTGCCGCGCGTGATCAGCACATCGTCTGCGGTCACCGCCAGACCGCGCGTCGTGCGCAGCATCTCAGCGAGGCCGCTGCGAAGGCACTCCTCGCCCTGCGGATCGCCATAGCCCAAATAGTCTACGCGGGCCTGCACCGCTCGCCGCAGCGCACGGCCGAACGCTTCACGCGGCACGAGCCGCGTGTCGGGAACGCCTCCGAACAGCGCGAGCGTGCCTTTCGGAACCGGCTTAAACGGCGACTCGGTGCGCGGCGGATCAAACGCGAACCCGATCCGCGATCGATCGGTCGCCGCCGCGTCGCTCTTGTCGCTCGCTCGCGCTTTGGGCTGCCAACGGCGCGGCTTCACGTCCGGCAAGCTGTGCGCGATGAACGTGCCGCGGCCCTGCGCGGTTTGCAGAAACCCTTCGGTCAACAGCTCTCGGTACGCCGCGAGCACCGTGTTGCGATGCACACCGAGCGTGCCGGCGAGCTCACGGCTACCCGGCAAGCGCGCGCCCTTCGCGAGCCGACCGCTGCGCGCGTCGTTCGCGACCGCGCGCGCGATGCGCAGAAACGCGGGCAGCTCGCTGGCTTCGGGCTGCGCGTTCAGATCGAGCTGCAGCGCGAAGCGCCCAGCAGGACGCGCTTTGGTTTCGCGGCTCGTGGCTTGCGGCGCGGGCTTGCTGATTTTAGCTGGTCTAGTCATTGTGTTCGAGATGGTACTTCCGAGTAGACCAGCTGAAAGCCATCCTCGCCGCATGGATGACTTGCCGCAACCCCAGTCCGCAAAGCTTTCGCAAACTCCGCGCACCACCTTCAAGCGTCGCGCGCAACGCGGCACGCACGAGCGCGCCGCGATTGACGCGATCCTCGACGAGGCGCTGGTCGCGCACGTCGGCGTCACGATCGATGGCGAGCCGCGCGTCCTGCCCACCGCGCACGTGCGCCTAGGCGACGCGGTCTACGTGCACGGCAGCCGCGCGAACCGGCTGCTGTGCGCCGCGATCGACGCGCCGTGCTGCATCACGGTCACGCTGCTCGACGGCCTGGTCCTGTCGCGCACGGCGTTTCACCACTCGATGAATTACCGCTCGGCCGTGCTCTACGGCATCGCGCGCGACGTGACGGACGAGAGCGAGAAGCGCGCCGCGCTGCACGCCTTGGTCGAGCACATCGCGCCGGGTCGTTCGCTCGAGACGCGCGCGCCGACCGAGGGCGAGCTCAAGACCACGCTGGTGCTGCGTCTCGACATCGATGAAGGCTCAGCGAAAGCGCGCAGCGGCCCGCCGATCGACGACGCTGAGGTGATGGACGACGCGTGCTGGGCCGGCGAGATCCCGCTCAAGCTCTGCGCGCTGCCACCGCGCCGCGACGCCCAGCTCGCGCTCGAACAGCTGCTCGCGCCCTCGGCTCGCGCGCGCGCGCAAAAGCTCGCGCCGGCGCCGCAAGCCGCGCACGCGCAATCCGAACGCATAATCGGCGACCTGCTGTTCAGCACCGACCTCGCGCGCGTCGACTTCGCGTTCGTGCACGACTTCTTGAGCACGCAGGCCTACTGGGCAAAAGGCGTCACGCAGCCGGTGCTCCTGCGCGCGCTCGACCACGCGCTGTGCATGGGCGTCTACCGCGACGGCAAGCAGATCGCGTTCGCGCGGGTGATCACTGACTACGCGCGGCTCGCGTACTTGGGCGACGTGTTCGTCGCGTCGCACGCCCGCGGCCAAGGAGTCAGCAAGTTACTGGTGCAAACCCTGCTCGAGCACCCGGACTTGGCGGGCATCGAGCGTTGGCTGCTCGGTACGCACGACGCGCACGAGCTCTACACGCGTTACGGATTCGTACGCGCACCCGCTGATCGCTACATGGTGCGCCTTACGCCCCGCTGATTTCGCACCCGTACTCGCACCGCAAGCGATCTGCGCTGCCGCGGGCCGTGCGGTATGCTTGCTCGCATGGAGGGCGCGCACACCATCCCAGCTCATCTGCGCGACTTGGTCGTTACCCAGGACTACCCTCAATACACCGAGCAAGACCATTCGGTGTGGCGCTTCGTCGTGAAGCACACCGCACGCCGCCTGCAGCGCACCGCCCACGCAGGCTATGCGAAGGGCTTCGAGGCAGCCGGCATCACCATCGATTGCATCCCGCGGATCGCCGACATCAGCGCGCAGCTCTCGAGCTTCGGTTGGTCGGCGGTCTGCGTGGATGGCTTCATCCCACCGCGCGCCTTTCAAGCCTTTCAAGCGCAGCGCATCCTGCCGATCGCGGCAGACATCCGCACGCGGCAACACCTCACGTACACACCCGCGCCCGACATCGTGCATGAAGCCGCGGGTCACGCGCCGTTCTTGAGCGAGCCACGCTACGCCAACTACCTGACGCGAATTGGTTTGGTGGGAAGCCGTGCGTTCTCAACCGCGGCCGATCGCGCGATCTACGACGCGATCTACACGCTCTCCGAAATGAAAGAGAACCCCGCGAGCACGCCCGTGCAGCTTGCGAGCGCGCAGCGCGCCTTCGAAGCCGCGATGGCCGTGCAAGGCCCACCGAGCGAAGCCGCGCAGCTCGCACGGCTCTATTGGTGGACCGTCGAGTATGGGCTCTCGGGCTCTCCATCGAGCTATCGGTTGTATGGTGCGGGCTTATTGTCTTCGATCGGAGAGGGCTACTTTTGCGATGATCCGAACGTCGCGAAGCTGCCCTTGACGGCAGCCTGTATCGACGTCGGATATGACATCACGCGACCGCAACCTCAGCTGTTCGTGGCAGAGGACTTCGAGCATCTAAGCACCGTGCTCGACACGGTTGCTGGAGCGATGAGCCAATCGAAAGGCGGTCTGCTCGGGCTGCAACGCGCGCGCGACAGCGAAGAGCTCGCGACGCTGACGCTCGATACCGGCGCGCAGCTCTCGGGCTACGTGCACGCGGTGCAGGCTCAACCGGACGCTCACGAGCACGCGTCCTTGATCGTTCAGCTCGATGGACCGTGCGCGATCGCGCTCCCCGAGATTGGCTCGGCGATGACGCCCAAGGTGGACACTGGCTTGGATGGAGTCGATCTAAGCAAGGGCTACACCGCGGTGCTCGGCTGGCTCGACGACGGCACGCCGTTCGGCCGCATGACGGAGAACGCGTTCTTGCGCCACATGCGCGCGGATCAATACATCGCGCTCACGCTGAGCGGCGGCATCAGCGTCGTCGGCAAGGTCGAACGCCGCGTCGCGCGCAACGGACGCATCCTGCTCGCGCTGCTCTCCCACCTGCGCGTGATGCGCGGCGACGTGGAGCTCGTGCACTCGCCGAATGCGTATCCGTGGCTGCTCGGCAGCGCGGTGACTGCGGTGTCGGCCGGTGGCTTTGGCGGGCACGAGATCACGAGTCGTCATCCGAGCGTGCGCGTGCCGAAGCCGCGCGTGCTGAACGCGCCCGAAGCGGAGATGCTCGTGCTCTACCAGCAAACCTTTGCAGCGTTTCGCGCGCACACAAGCGATGCGCTGGTCGATGCGATCGAGCCGATCGCGCAGCGCCTCGACGCCGCGTATCCCGAGGAATGGTTGCTGCGCTACGAGCTACTCTTCGGTCTGATCCGCGCCATGCAGGCGCCGCGCTTGCAGGCGCAGCTGAGCGCGCAGCTCGAAGCGCTCGAAATTCGTTACGCGCATCGCGAGCCGATCGCGACCGGTCTGGCCTACCTGCGCGAGCGCGCGCATCCGGAGCACCCATGAAGCTCGGCACGCTGCGCGACGGCTCACGCGATGGCGCGCTCGTCGTAGCGTCGCGCTCGGGTGATCGCATCGCGCGCGCCGCGACGATCGCGCCCACGCTGCAGGCGGCGCTCGATCGCTGGGATGAAGTTGCGCCAGCACTGCGTGCGCTCGCGAGCGAGCTCGAAGCAGGGCGCGCTGCAAGCGAGCCGTGTGACCCCGCGCAGCTGATGGCCCCTTTGCCGCGCGCGTACGAGTGGATCGACGGCTCGGCGTTCCTGAGCCACGTGCTCTTGGTGCGCAAAGCGCGTGGCGCCGAGCCGCCCACGACGCTCTACTCCGATCCACTGGTCTACCAAGGCGGCTCAGGCGTCCTGCTCGCTGCGCGCGCCAACATCCCGATGGTCGAAGCGAGCTACGGGCTCGATCTCGAAGGTGAGGTCGCGCTGATCCTCGGCGACACACCGCTCGGTCGATCGAAAGGCGACGCTGAGCCTCACGTGCGGCTCGTGTTGCTCGCAAACGACATCACCTATCGCAACCTCGTGCCCACCGAGCTCGAGAAGGGCTTTGGGTTTTTCTGCAGCAAGCCCGCGACCGCGTTCTCGCCGTTCGCGATTACGCCCGACGAGCTCGGCGATGCGTGGCGCGGCGGCCGCGTGCATTTGCCGCTGCGTTGCGAATGGAATGGCGAGCGGCTCGGCGATCCCGATGCGGGCGCGATGCACTTCTCTTTTTTCGATCTGATCGCGCACATCACACGCACGCGCGCGCTGACCGCCGGCACGATCCTCGGTAGCGGCACCGTGTCCAACGACGAGCCGAGCCGCGGGGCTGCCTGCCTTGCGGAGTTGCGCATGCGCGAGACGCTCGAGCACGGCAAGCCGCATACACGTTTTTTGCAGCCAGGCGATCGCGTCCGCATCGAGATGCTTCATCCCGACGGCACGAGCCTCTTTGGTTGTATCGAGCAGGAGGTAGTCAACCTATGAGACTTTATTCCTATTGGCGTTCCAGCACGTCTTGGCGCGTGCGGACGGTGCTCGCGCTGAAAGGCATCGAGTACGAATACGTAGCCGTCGACATCGGGCCGGGCGCAGAAGCTCAAGACACGGCCGAGTACAAAGAGCTCAACGCCCTGCGCCAAGTGCCCGTGCTCGAGTGGAGCGAAGACGGCCGCACGGTGAGGCTCACCCAGTCGGTGGCGATCGCAGAATACTTGGACGCGCT
>JAYUYY010000107.1:0-7504 GCA_043752225.1 Sandaracinaceae bacterium
CTTCCGAGTAACGGCTCCATTCCAAAGTCCCCTCAAGGCGACACGCGTCGCCCTTTGGGTATGGATCATGAGCGCTCAAACTCCGAGTTGCACTAGTGAGAATGCAAAATTCTGGCGTGTAGGAATTTTGCATCCCCTGAACGTTGGGTTCAGGTCCATTGATTGCCGTGGTCACCTCGAGTGGCGTGTGACTAGAAAAGGCTATTCGCAGGCCCAATCATTTGGGATCGCGCGGACGCCTCCGGAGGGGCTCGTTCGAGCGCGAGACCGTTAGGGTCAGCGCCGTTACGTAAATACGGTATTTTTACATTGCGCACTGGCGCTTTTTTGGCCACACTGGTTGTCAGGTAGGCGCGTCGACAAATGGAGGGCAATCGCCCTCGAATGCCGGGGCGCTCACTTGTGCGTCCTGCTTTCTGTCCAATGAAGGGTGTTGCGATGCCTTCCTTGCGCCCGAGCGTTCCGCCATCGAGCCCATCGGGCCCGGCGAACTACTTGCTGTTCTCCGACGTGCATCTCGGCGCGGACTTGGTGCAGCACGCTCGGCCCTGGACCGTGGGGCGCTTACGACGCGTGCTGCAGATCGATCGCGATCTGTCTTCGATGCTCGATCACTATCGCGAGCAAGCGGAGCCCGGGCGGCCGTGGACGCTGATCATCGCAGGCGATCTCGTCGACTTCGTCGGCATGTCGATCGCACCGGGGTCGGGTCAAGTGTTCGAGACGCCGCTCACGCGAGAAGAGCACTCGCATGGACTTGGCGGTGCGAAGGATCACGCGCTCTACAAGATGCGCGCGGCCGCGAATCGACACGACCTCGTGTTTCGCAAGCTCTCCGACTTCGTGCTCGCGGGTCATTCGCTCGTGCTCGTGCGCGGCAACCACGACGTCGACTTCTACTGGGAAACGGCGCGCCACGCGTTCGTGCAAGCGCTGGTCGATCGAGCGAGCGAGTCGCTCGCGGATCCCGAAGCACGCGCGGTGTTCGAAGCGCGCGTGGAATTCCGTCACTGGTTCTACTACGTCAAAGACTTGCTCTACGTGGAGCACGGTCATCAGTACGATGAGACCTGCTCGCATTCGAACTGGCTCGTGCCGTTGTCGCCGCGCGATCCCAGCCGTATCGCGTATTCGTTTTCCGACATCTTGATGCGCTACGTCGTGCGGCCGACGCGCGGGATGAGCACGGAAGGTCACGACGACAAGACGATCGTCGACTACCTGCGGCTCGCGTTCTCGATGGGCATCGGCGGTGCGGCTCGGCTCGGCTATCGCTACGGCCGCGCGGTCGCGGCGATGTTTCGGTTGTGGCGCGAGCAGGTCAGCGATCACGCGCGCGTGCTTCGGCTCGAGCACGACCGGCACATGCAGGAGATCGGCGATCGCGTGCGGCTCAGCAGCGAAAAGCTGCGCGCGCTGTATGCGCTCGGCGCAAAGCCGGTGACCGACAAACCGCTGCGCATCCTCAGCACAGTGTTTCTCGATCTCGCTGCGGTCGGCGCGCTCTCGCTCGTCGTGCTCTTCAGCTTGCTCGTCTCGGGCCTGGTGCCCGCGCAGTACTTGGCTCCGATCGCGGCGGCGATCGGCGCGGGCCTCTGGCTCTGGCATCGCGGGTCACGCGTGCTCGATCCGACGAGCGCGCTCAAGCGCGGTGCCGCGCACGTCGCGCAGCTCTTGCCGGCGCGCTTCGTCGTGATGGGGCACACCCACGCGCCGCTGATGGAGTCGATGGCCAACGGAGCGACCTACGTCAATCTGGGTGGCTGGGCGGTCGATGATCTCGACGAGCATCACGCCGAGTATGAGAGCGCCCAGGAGCTGACCGATGCGCCGCTCGCGAGTGAAGTCGCCAGGCCCGCGCTGACGGCAGAGCAAGCGCGGCGTGCGCCCTGCACGCATCTCGTGATTCGACATATCGATGGGCAGCCGCGCGCTGAGCTGCGACGCTGGGACAGCCGTACCGGTGCGTCCTCGCTGCTGCACGCGAGCGGAGAGCGATCGGAAATCGCAGCGGAATCGCACCCCGATTCGGGCGTTCGCGCATTGCCTGAAAAGCGCGAAGAGCGCGTCGCGTAGAGGCCCCCCGCAAGGCCCGTGTGCGTGACGCTGCTCGCGCGCTGCGTATACTCAGCGGATGAAGCACGTTCTTTTTCTTGCCCTATTTGTTCTGGCTTGCAGCGACGACAGCGCGAATTCCGGCCACGCGGTTCGCGAAGACAGTGGCAGCGACACAGGTGAGAACGAGAACGACCCGATCGGCACGGTCACGCTCCGCGACGGTGGCTTGATCGACGCGGGCGTGATCGTCGCGAGCTGCGAAGGCGAGGACGACGGTACGAGCTGCGGCTCGATGGGCGGTCTGGTCTGCATCGACGACGATTGCGTGTCGAGCTTGTGCGGAGACGGCTTTGCAGACCTCGCGAACGAGAGCTGTGACGACGGCGATCTCAGCAGCGGTGACGGCTGCGAGGAAGACTGCACGTTCACGTGCGTCGACGACGCTGAGTGCAACGATGGCAACGCCTGCGACGGGGCGGAGCAATGCGACGCGGACGCGCACGTCTGCGTGGGCGGGAGCGTTCCCGACGACGGGGAGCAATGCTCTACGCCGGCGGTCGAAGACGGCGAATGCCGCGACGAGCTGTGCGTGCCCAAAGGTTGCGGAGATAGCGAAGTCGTAGGCGATGAGGAATGCGACGACGGCAACAGCGTGTCGGGGGACGGCTGCGAGCCCACGTGCGCGTTCACGTGTGAGATCGATGAAGAGTGCTTCGATGGCAACGTGTGCACGGGCGTCGAGAGCTGCGATCTTGCGATGCACGTTTGCCGGGCGGGTACACCGCTCGAATGCGATCCCGAAAACGAGTGCACGGTGGGCACGTGCCATCCCGAGGTCGGTTGCCAGACACAGCTGATCGATGCCGATGGCGATGGCCATGCACCGAACACGCTCGCGTGCGGCGACGATTGCGACGACACGCGCGCCGATGTGAATCCCGATCAGGCCGAGCTCTGCGACGACGTCGACCACGACTGCGACGGCGACCCGCAGCCCAAGGACACGCCGACCTGGTACCTCGACTGCGACGCCGACAGCTATGCCGCGCTCGAGGCGCAGAGAGATCGTCAGTGCGACGAGCCTGCCGCGACCGACTGCGGCGGGCGCTGGACCACGCGCGAGCCCGTGCGCGGCGACAGCTCAACGCTGGACTGCAATGACGGCGACCCGGACGCGCGGCCAAGCCAGGCTTCGTATTTCACCGAGGGCGCGAAAGAGAGCGGCTTCGACTTCAACTGCGATAGCGTCGAAGAGCTGCATTGGAAAGAAGCCGAAGTGAGCCCCAGCGCTCTGTGCTCGCAGCTGCTGGCGTGCGGCGGCGCGAGCGGATGGGTGGACAGGGCACCGCCCGCTTGCGGCATCGAGAGCGACTACACCGAGTGCCTCAGCGGCGCTGGCGGGAGCGGCGTTTGCGATCAGCGCGTGTGCGCTTGCCAGCGCGTGACGATCAAACGCAGGCAGGAGTGTCGCTAGCTCGGAGCGCCTTCGCGCAGGCATTCGCGGGCCGTTGAAGACGCGCTTTCGGACGCGGTTTTGCGACTGATTTGTGGGCTGAAAATGCGCTGATTTGTGGGTTGCCGCGGCAGGGCCGTCACGGTATCGTCCGACGCGCTTTTCGGGTGGCAAAGCCGCGACGTGACGGCTTGTGAGATCGCTTTTCCAGGCGGCTTCGACAGACATCCGGCCGCGCACCCACAACGCGCTTCGGCCGCTTCGCTTACTGGCATCGCGCGCCGCAAATGCCTTCAAGGCTCCTGTTCGAGTATGTCATCTGAGTACGGAGAGTCTTCGATCCAGGTCCTCGAAGGTCTGGAAGCGGTTCGCAAGCGGCCCGGCATGTACATCGGCGATGTGCACGATGGCACAGGCTTGCATCACCTCGTTTGGGAGGCGGTCGACAACGCGGTCGACGAGCACCTCGCGGGGCACTGCCATCAGCTGACCGTCGTGATCCACACCGACGGCGCGATCTCCGTGCAGGACGACGGACGCGGCATTCCAGTCGGCATCATGCCGGACCGCGGCGTGAGCGCGGCCGAGGTCGTGATGACCGTCCTGCACGCAGGGGGCAAGTTCAACAACGAGAGCTACAAGGTCTCCGCCGGCTTGCACGGCGTGGGCGTGAGCGCGGTCAACGCGGTCAGCGAGTGGCTCAAGATGGAGATCCACCGCGAGGGCAAGGTCTGGGTCCAGGAGTACCGCCAGGGCGCGCCGGTCGCTCCGATCAAGTCGATCGGCGTCACCGAAAACACCGGCACCAAGATCACGTTCAAGCCCGATCCGTCGATCTTCTCGAACACCGAGATCTCGTACGAGATCCTGAACAACCGCTTGCGCGAGATCTCGTTTCTCAACGCGGGCCTGCGCATCTCGTTTGAGGATCTGCGCACCGGTCGCACGCAGGAGTATCACTTCGAAGGCGGCATCCGTGAGTTCGTCACGCTGCTCAACAAGAGCAAGGCGCCGCTGCATCCCGACGTCGTGTACATCCGCGACACGCGCGACAACGTCGAGGTCGAGGTCGCGCTGCAGTGGAACGATTCGTTCACCGAGCAGGTCTTCCCTTACACGAACAACGTCCATAACAAAGACGGCGGTACGCACCTCACCGGCTTTCGCGCGGCGCTGACCAAGACGATCAACGGCTACGGCATGAAGGTGGCTTCTGTCGTCAAGGACTTGAAGCAAGGCCTGAGCGGCGAAGACGTGCGCGAAGGCCTGACCGCGGTGCTCTCGATCAAGCACCCTGACCCGAGCTTCGATTCGCAGACCAAGAGCAAGCTCGTCTCGAGCGAGGTCAAGGGCATCGTCGAGCAGGTCATGAACGACCGGCTCGCGCAGTACTTGGAAGAGAATCCAGATAGCGCGCACAAGATCGTCGAGAAGGCGGTCATCGCGGCGCGCGCTCGCGAAGCGGCGCGTAAGGCGCGCGAGATGGTGCAGCGCAAGGGCGCGCTCGACATGAGCAACCTGCCCGGCAAGCTCGCCGATTGTCAGGAGAAAGATCCTTCGCTCAGCGAGATCTTCATCGTCGAGGGTGACAGCGCAGGTGGCAGCGCCAAGCAGGGCCGCGACCGCAAGTACCAAGCGATCCTGCCGCTACGCGGCAAGATCTTGAACGTCGAGCGAGCGCGGCTCGAGAAGATGCTCGCGAGCGAGCAGGTCGGCACGCTGATCACCGCGCTCGGTTGCGGTGTCGATGGCGGCGGCAACTTCGAGATCACCAAGCTGCGCTACCACCGCATCATCATCATGACGGACGCAGACGTGGACGGATCGCACATCCGTACCCTGCTGCTCACGTTCTTCTATCGGCAGATGCCGGAAGTGATTCGCCGCGGCTTTCTCTACATCGCGCAGCCGCCGCTCTATAAGCTCGCGAAGGGCAAGAAAGAGCGCTTCCTCAAAGACGACGACATGCTGGGCGCGCACCTGCTCGACCTCGGCACCGACGGCTTGGTCGTGGCATCGCAATCGCGCGGGATCCCTTTGCTCGGTGAGCCGCTGCGGCGCTTGCTCGATGAGCTGTGGATGTTCCGGCAGATCTTGCGGCGCATGCAGCGCCGCGGTGAGCCGGCGGTGCTCGCCGCGCTGGTGCGCAACGCGAAGCTCGATGCCGATGGGCTCGCCGATCGCGCGCGCGTCGAAGCCGCGATCGCGACCGTGCGCGAGGTGGTGGGTGCAAGCCATCCGGACCTCACGATCGAAGCGAAGGTGCTCGAGGATGCCGAGCACAGCCGGTTCAAAATCGCGTTCGCGGTGCGCGCAGGCGTAGCGACAAAATCGTTCGTGGTGAGCCACGATTTGCTGTCCGAGAGCGAGTACCAGCGCCTGGTTCAGATCGAGCAAACGGTCGAGCACACGCTTGGCCCTGCGCCGTTCCGCGCATCGGAAGCCGGCGACGACAACGAGTACGACAAGGTCGCGGGCGCCGAAGCGCTCTACGCCTACGTCGATGCGCGCGCCCGCAAAGGCCTGCACATCCAGCGCTACAAAGGCCTCGGCGAGATGAACCCCGAGACGCTGTGGGAAACCACGATGAACAGCGAGACGCGCGTGCTCTTGCAGGTGCGGATCGACGACGCCGTGCGCGCCGAAGAGATGTTTAGCGTGCTGATGGGCGACCAGGTCGAGCCGCGCCGCGAGTTCATCGAACAGAACTCGGTCGACGTGCGCAACCTCGACATTTGATTCTGAGCTGCGCAGAACGTCGGCGCACCGCTACTGCGTGCTGGTGAAGGCGTCGTCAGGCGGGGCTTGCCAGGTGAGGTCTTCGCCGAGCCACTCGGGGTCGAGCGGGGCATCGCTGATGATCACGAAGAGGTCATCCTCGGCGACGAACACGCGCGCGCGGACATCGTCGTGGGGCTCGGGTGCGTCTTCGTCCGGCGCTCCGAGAGCTTCGCGCCAATCGCCAAGCATTTCTTCGTCGGGCACCTTGTCCGCCGCGAAGCGCAAGCGCCACGCAGTCACGGTGCGCGCGTTCTCCGCGTCGTAGAAAACCGAAATGCCGTCGGCGAGCACATAGAGCACGGCGCGGTCGACGCTCTCGACCTCGGTCAAATCGAAGCGGTGCAAGAACACGTCGACGCCCAGCACGCCGAGCTGGTCGTACGCGACGAGCTCGAAGCCGGCCGGCGGCACGGGTAACAGCTCGTCGCGCAACGCGGCGGCTGGCTCGGCCTCGACGTCTTCGAGCGGGGCGAGCAGCAGCAGCTCGAGCGTGGAGGACAGCGGTGCGTCGAACAGCTCGTCGACTCGCGATTGACCCCAACCGAGAAACTCGTTGGTGACGTAGAAACCGCCGAAGGGCGCCGGGTAACGGGTCAGCATCGAGCGCAGCGGGGCGTCGTCTTCATAAGTGTTGGCGACCTCTTCGAGCTGCCAGCCGCGATAGATCGAGAGCCAGTCGATCGAGCTCGGCGAAACGCCCTGCATCGCGGCGTAGGTGAGCACGTCGTATTGCGTGGCCTCGCCTTCAACGAGCGCGGTGCGCGCGATCGTTTGGTCGATCGTGCCGGAGCCCTCGGCGTAGAACGAGTCGAGATCGTGCTCGCGATCTTGGAGCGCGTGCACCAGCTCGTGCGCGAAGATCGCGAGCGCATCGCTCGAGCTCGTCGGCTCATCGTGATCGACCACGATGATGCGCTCCTCGTCGCTCAGGTAACGCGCGGCGATCAATGGGGCCACGTCCAGCAGGCCCGCATCTGCGCCGGCGTCTGCGCCCGCATCCTCGACTTCGTCCTCGGTGCCCGCGTCCGAGTCGTCGTCTTCAGCGAGCTCGGCATCCTCGGGATCGGCGGCGAGCTTCAAGAGCGACATGCCGCGCGCGAAGCGGTCGTGCCTTCGCCGCTCTTCCTCGCTCGGCTCGGGCTGCTCGGCGGCGAGCGCGCGGTAGTCCTCTTCGCTGATCACGTCGACATCGGGCAGGCCGGCGTCACCACC
>JAYUYY010000108.1:0-2915 GCA_043752225.1 Sandaracinaceae bacterium
CACCTCCGATCAGCTCGGGGTAGGTGACGAGACAGAGCATGCAGAGCCCGTGCATGTTGGCGTGGATGTCGACTGGACGGCGGTCGCGGCAGGCGGGCAGCACACCTGCGGCCTTCGCGCGGGCGCTCTCTACTGCTGGGGCGGCAACGCGTCCGGTCAGCTCGGCGTCGGCGACGAGGACGCGCGCAACGAGCCCACGCGGGTGGAGACCGAAGGCGAGGTCGAGCGCGTGGCGGTCGGGCAGGCGCATACCTGCGCGAGCATCGGTGGCCTCCTGCAATGCTGGGGCGACAACGCCTTCGGTCAACTCGGCGTGCGCGACCGTGATCCGCGCAACGTCCCTACGATCGTTCGCTAGAGCTGGCCGGATACGCGCAAGCCTGCGTGGCCGGGGCCGAGATCCAAGCTCGCTTCGGGTGCGTGCTCGTCATCGGTGAGCGCGAGCACGAGCCATGTCACGCCGACCGCCGCGGTGAGCCCGCCGACTACCCAAAGCACATTGGTCGCGACCGCGAGATCCTCAGCCGAGTGTGCGACCGCGCTGTTGTGCTTGGGGCAGAAGCCCGGAGCGGCGCCGCAGCGATTCTCGAGGTCGCCTTCGTTATCCAGTGCGACGAGCGCGGTGATGCCGCCAGCGAGCAGCGTGGCGCCGCCGATCGAGACGAGCACGATCGGCACGACCAGGCTCGGGCCACCTTCATCCTCATCCGCTTCATCATCCTCTTCATCCGCGTAGAGCGCGCTCGGTCGGTAGGGCTGCACGAGCTCGACGGTGAGCGTGTCGCGCACGCCGGCGCGCAAGCTGATCTCGCTGAGGAACGGCATGTATCCGTCGGCGAGCGCGCGGATCGTGTGGCGACCCGGAGCGATCACGAGCTCGCCCTGCGGTCCGAGCGGGATGACTTCACCATCCACGGCGATCTGAACGTCGTTCGGAGTCGACTCGACGATGAGCTCCGAGACCAGCGGCCGTGACTTGTCGATGAGGTCGAGCAGCACCTGCTGCAATGCCGCCGGCAGGGCCGTGGTCTTTTGCGCAAGCGCAGCGCGCGCAGAGCGCACCGCCTCCGCGTGATCATCGAGTGCCCGCGAGGTGACCGCGATGCCATAGAGCGGCGCGGCGCCGGGCGCTTGTGCTTGCGCGCGCCGATAGAGATCACGAGCCTCCGCGGGGTTGCCCTCAGCGAGCTCGCGCTCCGCGTCGTCGAGCAGGTCGTGGTAGGCGTCTTGCGCCTGCGCGGGCGCGCTCAGCGCAAAGGCGATCAGCGCAGCCACCAGCACAAAACAGCGCGCGGAAGTTTGCGCTGAGCGCAGCGGGCAAAGGAGCTCGGTCATGGTTCAGAACTCTTCGGCTTCCATCTGCGCGCCGAGCCGGCCGAACGACGGCTTGGGCGGCGTAGCGGGTTTGCCTGTCGTCGGTTGAGCTTGGGTCGCGGTCGTCGGTTGAGCTTCCGCGGTGTCCTCGCGCTTGTGCGTCTTCGAAGACTTCTTGCGTGAGCTCGTCGCGCTTTTTTGCGGTTCGGGCTTTTCGTCGACTTGTGCGGTGAGCGCCTGCGCGGCGGGCGCGTCAGCCGGCGGCGCGGGAGGCTCCCACTTGCGCTCGGGCGCGGGCGGTTCGGGCGCGATCCGCACAGTATTCGCGACCGGCTCATCGGCCGGCTTGTGCTTGTCGTCGATGAGCTCGGTCTTGGGCTGGAGCGGCGCTCCGGCTGACGCGCTTGCAGCGGGCGGCTTCGCGCTAGGGTCCTGGGCCACCTCAGGCTCACGGTTGAGCAGCACGACCGCAAAGATCACGAGCGCGAGCACAGCGAGGCCCACGGCCGACAATCCGAGCACGAGCCACGAACGACCGCCTCCCGTCTCGAGCCCCACCGGCAGGTCATTCGATTCGGTGGACAGCGGCGTCTCGAGCCGAATCGTGCCGCTGCTCGGCGTGGCTTTGCGCACGTGTTGGCTGCCGGACTTTCCCGGGGAAGCCGATGCGGCGCCAGCGCCGGCGCCACCGATCGGATACTTGCGCGGGTTTGCCACCCCGCCGTTCGCGTACGGCTCGAGCACGGCCGCAAGCTCTTCGAGAGTTTGATAGCGACTCGCGGGTTCGCGCGACATCGCGCGCGCGACGATCTCGATCAAGTCTTGAGGCAGCGTCGGGTTGTGCTCTCGCAGCGGCCTCGGCTGCTCGGTTGCGATTTTCAACACCAGCTCGCTGTACGTATCGCCAGGGAAAGGAAACTGCCCCGAGAGCAGCTGATACAGGATCACGCCGAACGCGTAGACGTCGACGCGGTGGTCCATCGCTTTGCCGCGAATCTGCTCCGGCGCCATGTAGTGCGGCGTCCCCATCACCACGCCCGTCTTCGTGATCGACGGGTTCACCTCGCCTGCGATGTCCGCCATCTTGGAAATGCCGAAGTCGAGCACCTTCGGGTGCTCCGCGGCTTCGGGCGCGGCCCGGCAGACGAAGATGTTGTCGGGCTTGAGGTCGCGGTGGACGATGCCCGCCTCATGCGCGCGCGCGACGCCGCGCATGCACGGGATGAGCAAGCCACACGCTTCCGCGGGCGACAGCCGTCCGCGTGATCGCAGGCGCTGCGCGAGCGACTCGCCCTGCAACAGCTCCATCACCATGAAGAACGAGCCGTTCGCCTGGCCGACGTCGTAGACCTCGACGACGTTCGGGTGCTCGAAGCGGCCAGCGACCTGCGCCTCACGGATGAAGCGCCTGATCGCGTCGGCGTGCCCCGCGAGATCGGGCAGGAGCCATTTCACGGCGAAACGCTTGCCGGTGACCTGGTGCGTGGCCTCGAAGACCGCGCCCATCCCGCCGGTCCCGAGCACGCGCTCCACCCGGTACTTGCCTGCAATCGTCTCGCCAGGCTGGGGAAGCTTCTGCGCTGTCATCACTGACCCCGACC
>JAYUYY010000109.1:0-2914 GCA_043752225.1 Sandaracinaceae bacterium
GGCACGGCGGACATCGTCGTCGTCGTCGACGAGACCGGTAGCGCGCTCGCCCGAAACGGTGCGCGCAACGTGTTGTTCGGCAAATCGCTGACCGGCGAGCTCCCCGCGCTTGCTCGCGCGCTGCAAACCGGAGAGCCGGCCCACGACGTTTGGATCGAGTCGCAAGAGAAGAAGCTGCTCGAGGCCGTCGTTGCGCCGATTCGCGCCGATACCGGGACCATCCTGGGCGCGCTCGTGGTCGGCTACGACCTCAGCAACGGTGTGGCCAAGCGCGCCGCAGCGTTGCTCGGCCGCGACGTCGCGTTCATCACGGAGGGCAAGGTCTACAGCTCGTCGCTCGACGGTGGTGCCGCCCGCGATCTGCGCGCGCGGCTGTTTGGCGCGGATAAAGACGGGACGCAGCGCATCCTGAGCGCATCGTCGGCGATCTCGCCGGTGTGGCAGGCGATGTTGGATGGTGCCGAGTACGTCGGCGTCACGGCTCGTGTTCCGCTCGCGCCTTCCGTGCCCGTCGCTTACGCGGTTTTGGGCAACCGCACGGCGCAGCTCGCGATCGCCGATGTCGTGAACGTGATCTTGATCCTCACCGCGCTCGGCGCGGTGCTCGTCGTCGCGTACGGCTTCCTGATCGGCAACTTCATCATGCGTCCGATCGAGCAAATCGAAGAGGACGTGCTCGCGGTGATCAACGGCCGAACCGACTTGCGCCTCGAGACGAAAAGCGCCGAGCTTGGCGGTTTGGCGTTCCGGATCAACCAGCTGCTCAACGTCCTCACCGGTACCGAAGAAGCCAACACCGATGCCCAGGGCAGGGTGTCGATGGCGCCTTCGGCGGGTGCGTGGAAGGACGCAGCGTTTAGCGATGCAGCCTCGCCTGCCGCCGCAGGCGGCGGTGCGAACCCAGACGATCCGATTGCAGACGAAGCGCTCGCGGCGAAGCTGTCGGCGGAGGATGCGGCTGCGTACGAGTCGCGGCTCTATGCCGAGTACCTGCGCGCCAAGCAGGCGTTAGGCGAGAACGTCGCGAACATCCCGCAAGACCGCTTCCATCAGCGGCTGTCCGGTCGCGCGACCTCGCTGGCCCAGAAGCACGGTTGCCGCTCTGTTCGCTTCCAGGTAGAAACCATCGCGAACCAGGTTGTTTTGCGCCCAGTTCTGCTCCGCTAGCCAGTGAGCCTGGCAGGCGCGTTGTGAGATTCAGTCATGGCCTTGTTTGGTCTTTTGGGCGGGAAGTCCGACGCGTCTTCGCAGGTGAAGAAGCTGGCGGAGCGCGTCGCGAATAAGCGCATTCAGTCGCCAGACCGCTGGGACGCGATTCAAGCGCTGGCTCGGCTGGGCACGGCCGAAGCCGTTGCCGCATTGCTGCAGAGGTTCACGTTCTACGTGGATCCGAGCATCAGTGACCAAGACGAGAAGGACGCCGCATTTGCAGGCGTGCTTGCCGTCGGTCCTGCAGCGATCGAGCCGGTCGTCGCGTTCCTTCAGCGTGCCGAGTCGATCAGTTGGCCGGTGAAGATGCTCGAGCGTCTGGCGGGACCCGCCGCGGTCGTGGAGCGTCTGCTCGAGCTGCTCGCGAAGATGGACACTGAGTACGAGCGCGATCCGCAGCGCAAGATCCAAGTGTTGGTCGAGCTCGAGGATCGTCGCGACCCGCGTGTCGCGCCCGCGGTGAGCCGGTTCCTCGCCGATGCCAATGAGACCGTGCGCTTCCATGCCGCGAGCACGGTGCTCGCGCAGACCGACGCCGCTGAGCACGTCGGTCTGCTCCTCGACTGCATGGAGCGCGAGGAGAGCGTGCGGGTGCGCATTCGCATCCTCGAAGGCTTTGCGAGCCAGGCGTGGTCGCTCGGCCCGCGTGCAGCCGCGCTTCGACCCAAGATGCCCGCAGGCTTCTCGCTCGATGCCCAAGGCGTTCCCCAGCGCAAGTAGAGGGTGCTCTCGCCGACGCTGCTGCGGTGCTCGGCATGACTCGCGGGCGAGCGCGAGCACAAAGCAAAACGCCTCACGGATTGCTCCGCGAGGCGTTCAGCTTAGCGACCGGAGCCGTGCTGCTCTCAGTCGTCTTCGTCCATGTGGCTGAGGCCTGGCGAGGTCGGAAGGTAGAACGCGACGCCCAGCGTGATCATGTGGTTGAAGTGGCTGAGCTGATCCTTTTCATCGATCACCTCATCCGGGAAATCGCCGCGCGGATTGCCCGATTCGTCGGTTCCTGAGGTGTTCCAGGCGAACGGCAACGCGCGCCACTCGAAGGTCAGCGCGGCCCAGTCGCCCATGTAGAGCGAGATACCCGCACCGAACGTCGGCGCGATCGCGACGCGTGAAGTGCGCTCGGACTGTGACATCGAGAAGCAGGAGATCTGCGCGGTCAGCTCGCCGCCAGAGCACGTGGCGCCTACCACGTTGGAGCGCTCTTCCACGCCTACCACGCCGACCCCGCCCATGACGTAGAAGTCGGTGTCGATGAACAGCTTCTCGAAGACGCCGAGCTTGCCGCGCAGCGGAATGAACTGAACTTGCGGCGCCGCGATCCACTTGATGAGGCCGATCTGCTCCGGGAACTCGCCGGCTTGCGGCAAGCTGAGCACGTTGACCTCGTTGGTCTGGCCCTTTGCCGACACTTCGTCGGTCAGCGTCGTGTCGATGTGGACCAAGCCGAAGCCGCCCCAAACACCGATCCCGAGCCAATCGGTCGGATGGAACATCAGCTGGCCGCCTCCGAGGACGGTGCGCGAGAACTCGTCCTGCAGAGTCATCGTGCCGTGCAGCTGAATCTGGAGCCGCATTTCGCGGTAGATGCGCAATCCGATGACGGCGGGAGCACCGGCGAGCGGTCCTTCCACCTGAATGTCTTGCGCGCTAGCCCGTGGCGCTGCTGGACCGAGCGCAAGCCCGACCAACAAAGCTACGGACGTAA
>JAYUYY010000110.1:0-7491 GCA_043752225.1 Sandaracinaceae bacterium
GCACGCCTTCGACCGCGTCGGGATCGTCGAGCTCTTCGCCCGTCTCGACCACGTATAAGAACTGCGGCATCTGCAGGAGCGCGCTGGCGACCACGCCGATGCGCTCTTCGAACGAGAAGTCCGCTTCCGCGCCCGAGTACACCTCCATCAGCAGCTCGCGCTCTTCATCGGCGAGCGGTCGACGAAACGCCTTTGCGCCGTAGGTGTCGATGAAGCTCGTCGCGCAGCTCGCACCTTGTGCCGCCGGAAAACACGGCAAGATCGCCGCGAGGTTCTGCGTCACGAGCAAGCCGACTTCTTCCGCCGAGTCTGCGATGCGCGCCGCGCCGACCGCCGACACGATGTTCGCATCGGCTTCCGCGGTGAGCCCGGTGCTGCCAAGGTTCGGCTGGCTCTCGGGCAAACCGATCGTCGGCAAGAGCGCGCCATCGAACATGTCGCGCACGCTGTTGCGGTATTGCAGATCGGTCAGGCGACGTAATGAGCTCGGCGCAGCGTACGGGATGTCGCACGTCGGCGGCGCATTCGATCCGCCGTTGCTGCCGCTCGATCCACCGCTGCCGGAGCTGTTGTTGCCGCTGGCACCACCGCCCGAGTTGCCCGAGTCACTTGCGCTGGTCGCGGCGGTGCCGCTCACACCGCTCGTCGCTAACCGACTCGGACCGATCTGACCTTCGCAGCCCAACGCGAAGGGACCCAGTGCGATCGTGAGTGTGCTCGTGAAAACAACGAACAATAACTTCGAACGAAACGATTGCTGCATGAGTTCCAGAGAGAGTACGGCTCTGTTCGCCGAGCGACTACCCGCCAAACTTCGGAGAAAAGCAGTGTCGCTTCAAGATCTTTTCGCTGCAAGGCGTGGTGCAAGTGCACGGCAATGCAGTTGTCCTACGAGCATTCGTAACGAGATCCCACTATGTCTTACAGCTGTCCCACGTTGGATCGCTCGCGGAAAGCGGTCGCGCGCGCTAATTCGTAACGGACATCGGGCGCGAGTTACAGGTCCGCTAAACATGCGGTTGGTGTGCGCAGCGCAAGAGCGCTGAACAGCTGTCTTTGTGCGTGGTCGCGCACGAATGATGGCGTCATGCGATCGACCAGCGCGCGATTTCGCACCGAAGCGTACCAATGCACCACACGAGTGTGCTCTGAGAGCACGATGTCCAAGTCGATTCGTATTGAATCGGCCGGCTCGATCCGAAACCAGTGCCGCGAGATCTCCGGGCCGAGCGGATAAAACACCGCGGGCTCGTGCACTCGAAAGTCATCGCCCGCGTAGCTCGCGATCGTGCGCTGCAAAAGATGCGTGCCGAGCGCGAAGCGCACGTGGCGGCGCTTTTTCGGTAAGCTGACCATGCCCTCGAGCAGCGCGCGGATGAACGGATGTCCCGCCGGCGCACCGAGCACGGCGTTGTTGGCGGCGCGCGCGAACCAAGGCTCGATGTGCCGGAACGCAACGTACCCGTGCGGCAGCTCGCGCAGCGCGAGCCGTGCCGTGTGCAGCGCGATCGCGCGCGTCCAGACCAGAGGGTTCCTCGAGCGCATCACGCGTTCGGGAAATGCGATCGGCTCGCAACCGCAAAAAGCGCTGTCGAGCAGCGAATCCAGTGGCCCGAGCGTCACCGTATCGATGTCGAGATAGACACCGCCTTCGGCCGCGAGCACCGCGGCGCGCAGGATGTTGGCGCGCGCGGCAGGCGCACGAAGCTCGGCGTGCAATGCACGCAGCTGAGCACCGAGCCCGGCTCCCGAGTTGGGGATGTCGAACACGCGTAGGTCGTCGATCGCGCGCAGCTCGAGCCTCGGCATCGCGCGCGACAGCCGTTCACGCGTGCTGGCGTCCAGTCGATCGTCGAAGTGCAGCACCAGGCGCTCGAAGCCGCCGTGGTCGTGCGCCGACTGCAAGGCGAGCACGTTCACCCACGGGAAGCGCTCCCCGTACCAGATGAAGTGAGCGGTCTTCGGAACCAGCATTGCGGACGCGTTCGCGATCGCTCGGCCGGAGATGGCCGGCCACGATCGCCGGCGACTATTAGAGGCCGAACGCTCCGGCCGCCAGCCCGAATCGCCGCTGGGTGCGTGCTGACCGGAAAAGTCACCGGTTCGCGAGCTGTATCCGAGGGGTCACACCTTGCCCTCGACCTGTTGCCAATTGAATACAGATGGAGCGGGCCTCCCAGCCACAGGTCCCGCGATTCGCAGCTCACGCCCGTTGCGCCTCGCGGCCGGACCCGTTCGGAAGATCGCGGCCTACTGACGAAAACCCGCGGTAGGCAGCCTGCTGCGCAGGCGCCCTGGGGCAAAACGCGCACCTCCGCGGTTTTTTTGAAGACGATGGGGCGTTTGGAGCAACTTCCGCCATGGCTTGGCACCTCCGGTGCAAAGGACGCGCCCTCGTCAGCTTTCTCTACGTTTTTCAGCCGTTTACCGCGTAAGAGACCCGCCCTGCTTATGGACTACAGCACTGCCGTTCCTTCGAAGTCTTCGAACGTCATTCGACTCGCGCGTCCCGACGCGGCCGCCAGCAAGAGCGCCGTTCAAGGTCCAGCTCAGGGCCCCGCCTGGCTGCGCAACATCGGCCTGCTCAACGACTACGTGCGCATCCCGTATGCGAACGGCTCGTCGTTCGCCTCGCAGTTTCTGTATCGCGAGCTCGGTGCGCGCGGTCATCGCGTGACGGTCGTCGGACCGTACGACCCCGAGGCCCAGCCGAGCGAGCTGCCCGAGCGCCACGTGCTCGTGCCCTCGCTGCCGTTTCGCAATCATCCGGGCGTGCGCGTGCCGATGCCGAGCCGCGCTTCGCTCGCGGCGGTCGCGGCCCAGCGCTTCGATGTGTTGCTCGGCCAGACCTGCTCGGAGCTGCTCGATCTCGGCGTGTGGCTCCGCTACACGCATCACGTGCCATTCGTGTGCGTGAACACGGTGCACATGCCGAGCGTGTACAACGTGCTCCTGCCCGACGCGCTGCTCGCCAATAAGCTCGTCGATCGCGCGTTCAGCAAAGGCGTGATGCCGTTCGTCGAGGGCCTGACCGCGAATGTCTACAACCAGTCGGACAGCCTGGTCGTGCTTTGCAAGGGCCTCGAGCAGTACTGGCGTGATCGCGGCGTGACGGTGCCAATCCACGTGATCCCGCGCGCGGTCGATCCGAACGTGTTCGATCGCGATGCGTCGTGCGATCCGTTCGATCCGCGCGCGACGCGCGGTGGTCGTTTGCTCGTCGTGTGCCGCCACACGCGCGAAAAAGGCGTCGCGCGTTTGCTCGAGCTATTCGCCAAGCACATCGCGCCCAAGCATTCGCACGCGACCCTGACGTTGGTCGGCGATGGTCCCGATCACGACACGTTCAAGGAGCTCGCGAAGAATCTCGGCGTCGCGCACCGCACCTTCTTCCCCGGCGAGTACCCGGTCACGCAGGTCGTCGACTTCTATCGAAACGCTGACGTGTTCGTGTACCCGTCGCTCTCCGAGACCTACGGTCAAGTCGTGAGCGAAGCGATGTGGTGCGGCCTGCCGGTCGTCGCGTTCGAGGACGGCATGGGCGTGTCGCATCAGATCGCGACCGGCGACGACGGCATCCTGATCGCACCGGGCCCTGATCAAGCAGCGGCCAACGAAGCGTTCGGCTACGCGGTGAGCTCGCTCTTGAGCCAGCCCGCCAAGCGCCTGGTGCTCGCACAGCGCGCGGCCGAGAGCTGCATGCGCCGCGCGCATCCCAAGCAATCGATCGCGCGCTACTACGAAACCTTCGAAGCCGCGCGCGAGCAGTCGATCGCGACCACCGCAGAGCGCCTCGCGAGCCCGTTCGCCGGAACCCGCGCCGTCGCGCGTTGGGCGGCCGTACACACGCTCACGGCGGCAGCTGGCTTGATTCGTCCGCCCGCAAAGCTGAACCGCCACGGCCGCAAGCAGCCCGGCTGGGAAACCCTCGAACCGACCACGAACGCGGAAAACCCCGCGCTCACCGAGAGCATGGTGCCGCCCACCGCCGGCACGCGCCCGAAGCTCTCGTCGCTCTTCGGCTGAGCTCCGAAGCTCAAGCGTGCAGCGTGAGCTTCGCTCACCTCGTGAGTGGGTGGGGCGTCTTTTATTGAAGAGGCGGCTTTGCCGGCGGGGCGGGAGAACGGCGCACGTTCTCCCGATAATTAACGACGCACCGCGAGCTGACGGGCGGCTTCGATCTCGCCTAGAACGACCGCGTTCTTCGGGATGATCGTGAGCTGCGTGTTGTGCTGCACGAGCGCTTGGTTCTCGAGCACCTCGAAGAGCGCGTTGCACAGCTCGGGATCTTGCGCGACGCGCGCGAGCGCTGCGCCGACGATGCTCGGGCGCATCGCCGCGGCGCGCGCCAGCTCGCTGGCGGCTTCACGTTCGGCACCGGAGCGGATCACGTTGACGCGGTTGGTGCCGTCTTGCTGGATCGCGCCGGTCACCTGGCGCAGGCGGTTGACGACCTTCTGCTCGATCTGCGCGATCATGCCGTGATCGCGGAAGTGCACCTTGCGGATGTAGACCGAGCCGATCTGGTAGCCCCACTCGCGGGACTTGTCGGAGCCCTCTTCGCGCACGTCGCGGCTCATCGCGTGGCGATCTTCGAGCATGCGATCGAGCTTCATGTTGGACAGGCAGCGCACCGTCGCGTTCGAGACGTTCGCGCGCAGCGAGCCGGCCGGATCGGAGTTCTTGTACAAGTACGAGAGCGGATCGCTCACGAACATCTCGTACCAAACGCCGATGCCCATCGGCGCGCCCTCTTCGGAGTTCACCGGTTGGCTGCGCAAGTACGTTTGGTCGACGCGCATGTCGACGAAGCGGCGATGGCCGAAGAACGGCACGAGCGCAGCGAACGGTCCCATGTGTGCCCAGGGAAAGTGCAGGCCGGGCTCGGCGGTGGTCCAGCGGACTTTGCCGAAGAGCTCGAACACCAAGCACTCTTGCTCGTTCACGACGGCGTAGAACGCGAACACGCGCGCGAGCGCGAGCAGCCCGGGCACGATCAGGAACGAGAGGAAGAACGTGCTGGCGAAGGCGATCAAGAAATTCACGACTTGTTCTCCAGCTCGTGGCCGACGACCGCATTGGTGACGTTGCGGAAGAGCGCGAGCCGTGCGTTGCGGACGTACGCGCGCAGCACGCCGTTGCCCTGCATTTGCAGTGTGTGCAGCTCGTTGGCGAGCGCGAGCAGCGGCTGCACCTCGGCTTGCGCGTTCAACGTTTCGATCTCGACCGCGCGCCGCGACATCACGATCTTCTGATCGGCCGAGGCCTGCGCGAGGCTGATCTCGCTCGAGACGTGGTTGTGCGCGGTGTTGATCGCGGCCAGCGCGCTGTCGACGTCGGGCGGTGGATCGATGCCGGTGATCAGCGCGGCGTCGAAGGCGATGCCGTAGCGCGCCTCGGCGCCGGCGCACTCGACGTTCATGCGCTCGTTGAGGTTTCGCAGGTGCTTGCGCAGATCGTTGATCGAGATCTGCTGCGCGCCCATGTCGGAGCTGGCGAGCGGCTTGTCCTCGGGCGAGGCGGCGGGCGCTTCGAAGTTGGCGATCCGATCGCGCAGGATCGAAACGAAGTAACCCATGATGTGCGCCACCGGGTGCTTCACGCCGAACAGATACGCGTAGAGGTTGCGCTCCGAGATCGCGAAGCGCAGCTGACCGGTGAGGCCGATATTGAGCTGGTCCTTGGTGACCGCATCGAGCACGCGGCCATCTTGGTTGGCGCTCGGCGTCTCGGGGTCGTGTGCGATCGAGACCGTCGCGGTCGCGATCGAAACCTTGTTCACCGCTTGCCACGGGAACTTCCAATAGAACCCCGAGCTCACGACGCGCACGAGCGGATAGCGGTAGCGCTCGCGCTCTTCGGGCCGCAGCACCTGCATCAGCGCGGGATCATCGGAGGTGGTGCGATCGCCGAGCCGCTGCGCGCGGCCGAACGTGGTCAGCACGGCGCGTTCGTTGGGGCCGATCGTATAGAAACCGCCGATCCCATAACGAACCACGAACCAGACCAAAAACCCCACGACGATTCCGGTCAGGGCGGACATGTTCACCTCTTTCAGCGCTTGAGCCCCGGGCTAGCGTGGCGACGTGCCGCAGGACGCGACGCGAGCCATCCGCTGGGCGTAGAACGCGCGCGAGCCTAACAGAAGCTTCGCCCCCGGAGCGTGTCCTCGAAAGGCCGCTTTTGGCCGGTCGGGGTGAGCGCGTGCTGTGTTTGTGTTACGCCTCGCCCACATGTGGCCCTCGCGTCTGCAACCGGTGACGTTTGCATCGCTGCTGTTGACGCTCTGCGCGATCGCATGCGGTGACGAAGCCGCAGGCACCGCGCTCGGTGGCGTCAGTACCGGCGATGGCGCGCGTCCGATGCTCGATGCGTCGATGCAGATTGACGGCGCGATCGACGGTGCGATCGTCGGTGCGATCGACGGCGGCGACGAGGACAGCGACTTCGGCTTCGAAGAGCTCGCGCTTCCGGATGCGAGCGATGCGATGCAGCCGATGCCGATGGACGGCTCGGTTCCGGTCGAGCCTCCCGATGCCGGTGATCAACAGCCGCGCTTCGCCTGTGACTCCGATCGCATGAACGATGGCGTCTGTGATTGCGGGTGCGGGCTGCCCGATCCGGATTGCGGCGACCTCGGTTGTCCCGAGCCCGGTTGTTACGCGGATGCGTGCGAGCTGTGCGAAGGCGCAAGCGGACCGCTCGAGTGCGCGCGCGGCAATTGCCCGGCCGACTTCGAGCTCGATGGCGCATGCGATTGCGGATGTCGCGAGCGCGATCCGGATTGCCTCGCGAGCGAGGCCTGTCTCGAGCCGGGTTGCTCGGCGCCTGGCTGCGCGCGCTGCTTCGATGACGAAGGCGCGCTCTCGGTGTGCGAAGACTGGACCTGCGACTTCGAGCAACAGGGCACAGACGGTACCTGCAACTGCGGCTGTGGTGCGGCGGACGCCGACTGTGCGCAAGGCCAAGGCTGCGCAGAGCCCGGTTGCATCGCCGAAGGCTGCACGACCTGTCGCTCCGAAGACGGCGCGTCGATGAGCTGCGAGTCGCCCCATGACTAGCCGCTCAGCGCGTGCGCTGTGCAGCATCGCGCTCGCCTGCGCGGCGCTGGCGTGTGGTGACGGATCGACCGGCCGCGGCGCGAGTGAATCCGCCGCGCGGCCCACGCCGGCAGCCGCACCGGCCAATCCCAGCGCACGGCGTT
Source organism: Sandaracinaceae bacterium (assembly GCA_043752225.1). Lineage (GTDB taxonomy): Bacteria > Myxococcota_A > Polyangia > Polyangiales > JAFGIB01 > JAYUYY01. The sequence continues at coordinate 7,205 of JAYUYY010000110.1, forward strand.
GCTCGGTGCCTGACGAGGGTTGCGCGTGTGAGGGCAGCCAAGCGCCGGTGCCCTGCGTACCGTCCAACCTCACGGCAAGCGCGAGCAGCGAATCGCTGTGCCTCGAAGGCACGCGCACGTGTCGCGACGGTGTGTTCGGCGCGTGCGAGGACGTGCAAGCGTTCGCGCGGCCGACGCTCGATGAGAGCGCGTTGATCGACGCGGTCAGCCAGCACCCGCGCTGCACGACCTGCGACGTGAGCTGCTTTCGCGTGCTCGATCCGCTCAGCCCCGACGACGGACCGCTC
>JAYUYY010000111.1:0-7489 GCA_043752225.1 Sandaracinaceae bacterium
TTGCGCTTGTGTCGATGTGGATCGAAAGCGCGATGGTAAAATAAGACAAAACCGAGCGAGAGGAGTCCGGAACGATCCGGGCCGCTGCGATTGCTCCTGCTCGTCTCTACATACAACTGCTAAGTCATCCAAGTCGGTCACGCGTCGAATCGTCTAGAGCAAACGCCGGAACAGAAAAAGGGGGCGCTGACCTGTGCTCGTCGCGCTCCGATGAAAGGTTCTTCGCGGCGGGTGCTTGCAGCGGCGGCATTGGGCGGTAAGAAGTTTTGGCCGAACCACTCGGCGCTGAGGCAGCGCGTTTTGATCTATTATACGTTTGTTTACGCGATGCGCGGTGCGCTATATACTATATAGAATGCGCCCCTGCGCTGCTCATGAGGAGCTTTCTACATGGTGTCCGAGCATGTCGTGGTCGAATCTCCGTGGCCGACGATCGCTCATCCTACGAGCACGGCGGTTCCAATCTCCCTCGAAGCGCTCGAGAACGAGATCACCGCGCTGGCCGCGCAGCTCAACGCCGCGACGTATCGCTTGCTCGAGCTGCTCGCCGAGTTCGATCGTCGCGAAGGCTGGGGCGGGATCGGCATCCGTTCGTGCGCGCACTGGGCTCACGTGGAAGTGCGGCATTGGAATGGTCGCCGCGCGCGAGAAGATTCGCGTCGCGCGCGCGCTCGAGGCTCTGCCCGGCATCTCGGACGCGATGCGGAGCGGCGTCCTGAGCTACTCGAAGGTGCGCGCGATGACGCGAATCGCGACGCCCGCCAACGAGCCTGCCCTGCTCGCGATCGCCCTCAACGGCACTGCGACCCACGTCGAGCGCGTCTCGCAGCCCTATCGCCGCACGGGCCGCATCGCGGAGCGGGAAGAAGCGGTCGCGCAGATTCGCGAACGCGAGCTCAGCTACTACCAAGATGAGCACGGCTTCTTCGTGTTCAAAGCGCGCCTTCCTCCCGAGCAGGGCGCACTGGTCATCAAGGCGTTGCAAGCCGCCGACGAGGCGCTGCTCGAGGACACGGTCGGCGACGCGAGCGGTGATGCAAACCCACCGGACGCTTCCGCGGAAGCGCGCCGCGTGCGCCTCATGCGCTCCACGGACGCATCGTGGCGCGAGCGGCAAGCCGATGCGCTCACGCTGCTCGCCGAAACCCTGCTCGCACACGGACCACGCGGGCTACCTGCGGGCGATCGGCATCAGGTGAACGTGCACGTCAACGTGAACGCGCTTGCCGCGTCAGACGCTGGGACAGACGCAGAAGACGTGCAGTGCCACGTGCACGACGGTCCTCCGCTCGCTCGCGACGTGATGCGGCGCTTCGCCTGCGATGCGAGCGTGGTCGCCTTGCTCGAGAACGAACGCAGCGAAGTGCTCGACGTCGGCCGCAAGACACGCGCGATACCGCCTTCACTACGACGCGCGCTCGATCATCGCGATCGAGGCTGCCGCTTTCCAGGCTGTCTGTGCACGCGCTTCGTCGACGCGCATCACATCGAGCACTGGGCGGACGGCGGCGCGACGCGCATCGATAATCTCGTGCTGCTGTGTCGCAACCACCATCGGCTCGTGCACGAAGGTGGCTTCTCGCTCTCGATGGAGCACGGCGTTGTGACTGTTCGCGGGCCTGATGGTCGCGTGCTCGAGCATGTACCGAAGGTGCGTTGCGCGAGCCGGGGCACGCGGCGATTCAACGTCGCAACGCGTCGCTCGGGCTGCAGATCGATGCGCGCACGGCGATTCCGGGTTGGGGCGGTGAGCGAGCAGATTACGACTACTTGATTGGGCTCGTTGCGCAGCGCGATGAGCAACCCGTGATGTCGTAACGCCGTGATCGCGCTCGACAGGCGAGCGCGACCGACCTAAGGCAGTGCGACCGGGCGCAGCCGGGCGTCGCGCATTCCTGAGAGGCAACGCATGATGAGCATCGTGGAAGCAACGTCGGTCGAAATCCTGGTTGCCGGTATCGAGGATGCGCAGGAGATCACGTCGTTGATGATCGTGTTCAACCGGCACGAGAACATCGTGTGGAGGCCGGATTCCATGATTCCTGCTCTCCACAAAGTTCTCGGTGAGAGCGAGCTCGGATTGATCCTGTTGGCGCGCGATCGAGAAACCCGTGCTGTCGTCGGCTACAGCATCGCGACGTTTGGGTACGACCTCGAGTTTGCAGGTCGAGACGCGTTCATCACGGAGCTGTTCGTGGAGTCCTCGGTTCGAGGTCGAGGCATCGGCCAAGCGTTGCTCGACGCGATGGTCGAGAAGCTGCGCGAGCACGACACGAACGCGGTCCACTTGGTGGTGCGACCGGAGAACGAACGCGCCCGCTCGCTCTACGAGAGCCGAGGCTTCCAAGTCTCCCCCAGGCTCATGATGACGAGACGACTGGCTCCTGACGAAGGACGGTAGTCCGGTTGCAGCCGAACCGATCGATTTTCTAAGCACTTCAATCGAAAAAACGATCTTCGCGCGCGCCGCCGTTTGGATGGGTGCGTCAGTGGTCGTCCTCATCGGCCTGCTCTGGACCTATCTTGGTCCTGGCTCGGACGAGCACACGATCGCGATGGCAACGATCGATCACATCGAGCGCGGAAGAGCCGTAGCGACCGTCCACTTTCTCTCTCAGGGTTACCCGCCCGAATGTCGTGACCCAGACCCTCATCGATTCGGGTTCGTCGCCTACCCACTATCCGACGAGGCCGACGATTGATCTCGGGAATGACCGGTGAGCTACGAGTACGCGTGCGCGAGGATGATTGCGTCGTCATCGACTTCACACCGAAGAAGAAGACCCGTTGAAACGCTTGGCGTGAATGTCGCCTCTGTTCAAGCAACGCAACCACAGCAAACTGCGCAGCCAAAAGCAGGGACCCGTCGCAAAACGGAAGGTCTCGCGGGTTCGGGGGTGTCGGGGTAAGGGCGTACACGCATGCCAAGTGCTGGCAAGCACAGCTCCACTTGGCATGCGTGTCCGAGCGCGGCTTGCGCGGCGTACGCAGGTCTCCACGTCTTGCCTCCACCGCCGCAAGTGCAAGCCGCGCGTCCCGCACCCCGACACCCCCGAACCGCGAGACCGGCCAGCTGGCGTCGGACCCGCAACCCTCTCTGGCAGAAAACGTGGGCTTGTTGTCATTGCGGCCAACCCCGCATCCCGGCACCTTCAGCACATGGCGAAGGGCGCGCGACAGGTCGTGATAGTCATCTACCCCGGCGTGCAGGCGCTCGATGCCGTCGGCCCGCTCGAGGTGCTGAGCGCCGCGAATCGCCTGACGGAATCGCAGGGCAAACCCGCGCCGTATCGCGTCGAGCTGGTCGCGCCGACCGCGGGCGCGCAGATGTCGCGCTCCGGATACGCGCTCGTCGCGGAGCGCGCGTACCACGAGATCAAAGGCCCGATCGACACGCTGCTGATCGCCGGCGGCGAAGGCGCGCGCGCGATGCGCGGCGACAAGAAGCTGCTCGCATGGATCAAGCGCAAAGCACCGCGCGTGCGCCGCTTGTGCTCGGTGTGCACCGGCGCGCTGATCTTGGCTGAAACGGGTTTGCTCGACGGCCGACGCGCCACCACCCACTGGGCTGCGTGCAAACACCTGCAAGAGCGCCATCCGCGCGTGCGCGTCGAGCACGACCCGATCTTCGTGCAAGACGGATCGATCTACACCTCCGCGGGCGTCACTGCCGGCATCGATCTCACGCTCGCGCTGGTCGAGAGCGATCTCGGCGCGGAGCTCGCACGTACCGTCGCGCGCTGGCTCGTCGTGTTCTTGCAGCGGCCCGGCGGGCAAGCGCAGTTCTCGGCGCAGCTCGCGGCGCAAGCGCCCGCGACGGATGGCTTTCGCGAGCTCGAGGCGTACATCGCCGAGCACCCCGAGCGCGATCTCGGAGTGAGCGCGCTCGCGGAGCGCATGGCGATGAGCCCGCGCAATTTCGCGAGGCGCTTTCAAGAGGAGCTCGGCACGAGCCCCGCCAAGTACGTCAAGCGCGTGCGCGTCGAGACTGCGCGCAGGCGGCTCGAGAAGAGCGGTGAGAGCGTCGAGAGCGTCGCGGTGCGCTGCGGCTTTGGAACCGAAGAGACCATGCGCCGCTCGTTTCAAGACTTGGTGCGCGTCGCACCTCGCAACTACCGGCAGCGCTTCGCGCGCACCAAACCGATCAGGAGAACAGCATGACCACTACAGGCATTTTGATTTTCAACGACGTAGAAGAGCTCGATTTCGTAGGGCCATGGGAAGTGCTCACGATGGGCAAGATGGTGCGTCCCGAGGATCGCGTCGTATCGATCGGCCTCAACAAGGGCGAAGTGAAATGCCACAAAGGTCTGCGTGTGATGCCGGACTACACGCTCGAGGACGCGCCCGCGCTCGATGTGCTGTTGATCCCCGGCGGCGATGGAACGCGACCGCTGCTGCGCGACGAACGGCTGACCGCGTGGATCAAAGCGCGTGCTGCGTCGGCGACTTGGGTGACGAGCGTGTGCTCGGGCGCGCTGTTGCTCGCGAACGCGGGGCTCTTGGATGGCCGCAAAGCGACCACGCACTGGTTCGTGCTCGAAGAGCTGCGGCGCTTCAGCAAGGTGCAGGTGATGGAGCACGTGCGCTATGTGCGCGATGAGAACGTCGTGACGGCCGCGGGCGTGTCTGCCGGCATCGACATGGCGCTGTGGCTGTTCGGACAGCTCGGCTCGCCGGAGCAAGCGCGCTTCGTGCAGCGCGCGATGCAATACGATCCGGCGCCGCCTTATCAAGCGATCGCGTGAGCTCGCTCAGCCGCCGCCGCTCGCGATCAGCAAGTCGGTGAGGTGCTCGCGCAGGCGATGAAGCTCGAGCGCGAGGGTGGTCGCATCCGAAGCCTTCGCGGCGCGCTCGATCTTCTCGCCGATCTCGGTGAGCAGCGGGAAACCATAGCTGCCGCCCGAGCCGCGCAGGTTGTGACCGAGCGTCTGCAAGGTCTCGAACGTGCCCGAGGCGAGCGCGCTCTCCAGAATGGTCAGCTCGGCGCAGCGGTTCTCGAGATACGCCGGCACGAGTGCGTGGGTCTCGGCCTCGAGCGCCTCCAGGCCCACGCTCCCGGCAGGCACGCTTTGGATCCGCACCTCTTCGCCGTTCGCGGGACGGCGGAGGCGATCGATCAACGCGAGCAGCGTGCTGCGCTCGAGCGGCTTGGGAAGATAGTCCGAGCAACCGGCAGCGATGCACGCGTTGCGCTCTTCTTCGCCGACCTTGGCGGTGATCGCGATGATCGGGACGTTCTTCGCTTCGGGCAGCGCGCGCAGCAGACGCGCGGCGGCGTAGCCATCGATGCCGGGCATCATCATATCGAGCAGCACGATGTCGATGCGCTCGCGCTTCATGCACGCGATCGATGCGCCCGCACGGTCCACGCTCACGACACGCGTGTGCGGCCGCGACGAAAGCCAGGTGGTGATGAGCGTGCGGTTCTGCTCAGCGTCGTCGACCACCAATACGTTCGTAGAGTCGTCGCTGAGCATGTGCGCCTCGGCGATACTAACGCGAACACATCAAGGTCCGCTCAAGCTGCGGTTCGAGGAGCGCGCCCGAAACCCGCCGTGGAGCACGTGCCCTGGCCAAGTTTGGTTGTGCGTGCATGTGACTGTCTTCGCACCAATTCACCTTTGGGCCCGAAGCAGCGCGTGAAGGGCGGCCGCCGCTCGCTTCGGATCACTTGCGCGGCACAGCGCGCCGATCGCAGCCGCGAGCGGGACGCCGGTTTGCGCAACGTTCTTTGCGTTGTCGAGATCGATCCCGCCGATCGCGACGACCGGGATGCTCACGCTGCGCACGATCTCGGCGAGCGCTGCCAAGCCAACCACCGCGTCGGGCTGCGCTTTGCTCTGGGTCGCGAACACCGGTCCAAAGCCGATCAGGTCGGCGCCCGCGAGCTGCGCAGCGCGGGCTTGCTCGAGGTCGTGAGTCGAGATCCCGATCGATAAACCGGATGCGAGCGTGAGCGCGCGGGCCTCGCGGATCGGCATGTCGTCTTGGCCGAGGTGCACACCCTCGGCGCGCACCGCTTTCGCAAGCTCGACGCGATCGTTCAACACGAAGGGCACATTCGCGCGCGTGCACAGCTCGCGCAGCGCGTGCCCGAGCGCGAGCACTTCGTCGTCGCTGCTGCCCTTCGCGCGCAGCTGCAGGATCGCGCAGCCGCCTTCGAGCACCGCCGCGGCAACCTCGAGCGGCGAGCGCACGCCGCAGGCTTCCACATCGATGATCGCGTAAAGGCCACGCTGACCGAATCCGGGCATGTCGCGCGTTATAGCAATGATCAGCGGACAGAACGCGAACGGCTCTGCTAAGGACAGCGCATGCGAACCCCTCCGCGCAAACATTTGGTGCTGGTGCCCGGCTTCGTCGGCTTCGATATGCTGGGACAGGTCGGCTACTACGCGGGTGTCACGCGCAAGTTTCAGGAATGGCTGAGCGAAGGCGCTGCCGCTGGTATTCAGAGCAGCGCTCGCCGCGCCGAATCCGCGATTCACTACTTCGACAACTTCCCGACCGCGTCGGTCGCGATGCGCGGCGAACGGCTGCGTAAGTTCCTCGCCAAACGGATCGCGCGCGGCGAGATCGCGCTGCACGACGAAGTCACGCTGCTCGGCCATTCGACCGGCGGCCTCGACATTCGCCAGCTGCTCGCCGATCTGATGTTGCGGCACGCGACCACGGAGACCGACGGCCTGACCTTCACGCACGAACAGGTGCTCGCGCCGATTCGTCGCGCAGTCTTCATCTCGGTGCCGCAATACGGCACGAACCTCGCCGACTTCTTGGTCGGCTATCGGCCGACGGTGCAGGCCTTCTTGCGCGACATCGCGGCCGGTGTGGCCGCGAACAAGTCGCCTATCACGCAGATCCGCCAGAAGCTCGCAGCGCTCGTCGCGCCGCGCTCGGATCTCTTGCTCGCGATCGCGGACTCGCTCAACGAGAGCGATCAGAGCGCGACGACCGAAGCGCAGCTCGCGAACGAACGTGAAGCGCGCGCGGCGCTTTCGCTCTGGCTCGAGCACATGATCCACGACTTCAGCGCGCTCGAAGACCTCACGAGCTGGAGCGACAAGTCGCTCACGCAGAGTCCCGCGCACTTGAGCAAGCAAGATCGGCAAGCCGAGCTCGCGCGCTACGCGGCTCATGGCATTCGCACGCAGAGCTACGCGACGCGCGTGGACGAAGCGCAGAACGACACCCCCGGTTTCGTGAGCTTCGGGATGAAGCTCGCGCGCTGGGCGGTCGTGCCGCTCAACGCCTGGCACGGCGCGCTCAACACGGCGCAACAGTGGTACGTGCCGTTCGCTTCGCGCGAGGTCGCCGAGACGACGCGCGTCAGCGTCGACAGCGCGGCGATCGCGGCGACCGTATGGCTGCTTCACGCGCAACCGGCGACGCCGTTTCTGTACGGCTACGCGGCCTGCGCGAGCGGACCGTTTCAAGATCCAAGCGCGCAGGGCGAAGCGCTGGCCGACACGATCACGGTGCTCAC
>JAYUYY010000112.1:0-2901 GCA_043752225.1 Sandaracinaceae bacterium
GCGTGGTACGCGAGCAACGCGAACGGCTCCACGCATCCCGTCGCGAGCAAGCATCCCAACCGCTTCATGCTCTTCGACATGCTCGGCAACGTCTGGGAATGGAACTTGGATGGACCCTCCGCGATGCAAGCGGCCGGAGCGCTCACCGATCCCGCACCCAACGTGCAGGTGCGCGCCGGCAACGACCCCAACGGCCAGCCGCTCCCCGACACGCGCGTCGTCAAAGGCGGCGAGGCCGCGATGGGCCGCACAAGCGCGCGCGCAGCCGGCCGCGCGTTTCCACCCTCGAGCTCGGTCGCACGCGGCATCGGCTTTCGTCTCGTGCGCACGCTCACCGCGGACGAAGCACGCGCCGCGCCCCCGATCGACTGACCCACGCGGCATCTCACGCGAGAGCGAGGGCGTGCGGTATGCTCGGACGATGAAGGTCGTGCTCTCTCTCGTAGCGATAGCAGTGTTCTTGCTGGGTTGTGGTGACGATGTGGAGGCGGTGACGCCGCCCGACGCGAGCACGGATGGGAGCACGCACGATGGCGACGTCACAGGAGACGACGCCGCGATCGCGGACGCAGAGGTCGATGGCGGTGAGGCCGCGCTCGACCCAGCAGGCAACGAGCACCGGCCCGAAGGCATCGCTCACTGCTACACGGCGCTGTCGAGCTCGCATGAAGCGACGCGCGCGTTCTGGGTGGTGTTTGCGAACGCGCAGCTCGAGGAGCGTGCGGCCGTTACGGCGGGGCTCGCGGAGGCCGCCGAGACGTACCCGGAAGAAGAGGAGTTTGCATTGCTGCACGGGCTGGCGGCGCTGTGGCGGCTCGCGGAGCCGACCGAGGCCGAGGTCGACGACATGGCCGGCTTGATCGTAGCGGCGACGACCGCGCGCAGCGAGCTCGAGCGCGCGTACGAGCTGTGCCCGACCGATCATCGCTTACCGGCTTGGCTCGGCCCGATCCTCGTTAACACCGGCAAGGCGCTCGGCAGCGACGCGACGATCGAAGAAGGGCTCGCGGTGTTGCAGCAGGGGATCGATCATTATCCGTCGTTCGTGCTGTTCTCCAAGCTGCTCATTTTCGCGCAAGAGCCCAAGGACGATCCCGATTTTCAGGGCGCGCTCGATGCGTTGACCGAGAACATGATGGTCTGCGGCGCTCAGGATCCCGCGTGCAGCAACCACCCGCGCGCCGCGCACAACCGCGAAGGCGCGGGCGTGTTCATGGGCGACGTGCTGGCGAAGTCGGGCGACCGACAGGCGGCACTCGATACCTATGAGAGCGTGCTCGAAGAAGCCGACTACGCGAGCTGGAGCTATCAAGCGCTGCTCGAAGCGCGCATCGCGACGCTTGATGAGCGGATCTCCTCGTTCGACAACGACGACGCGAGCGACGACTTCGAGTCGGCGTGGAGCAGCACCTATCAGTGCTCGATCTGCCACCGCCAGTGAGTCAGCGCTGGCAGCGTCACAGTGTCTTTAAGTGCTCGAGCAAGTCGCAACGCTCATCGTCGCTGAGGCCCGCTGCGAATGTGTGCCCGCTGTTGCCGTAAATCGGGCGCGTCGTGTCGTAGACGCTGATGTCGTCGCCCTTCTCTTCGACTTCTTCGAACGGCCGGCCGAGGCGCTCGAAGTCGTAGTCCTCAGGCTCGAAGGAGCGGCGGAAGATCTCGGGCCGCAGCGAAGGGTCGAGCACGGCTTCAAGCGTCGGCACCGAGCCGTTGTGGAAGTACGGCGCCGTCGCCCACACGCCGTCGAGCGGCGGTGGAGAGTACTGCGGCTCGCTTGAGCGCTCGAGCCGGCCCGCATCCCCGTGCGTGCCATACCAAGAGCGGTTGAAGAACGCGAAGAAGTACGCGACCGCGCCGGTGCCCTCGCTCAAGCTGCTGATCGCGTACGCGCGGTCGGTGCCGACCTCGTCGGCGCTGACGCTCGGCACCGGGTCGATATCGCTCTGCGCGTCGCCGTGGCAGCGCGTGCATGTCGCGAGGAACACCTCGCGCCCACGCTCGGCGCGCGCATCGTCGATGGTGAGACCTGACACGTCTTCGTAGCTCGGCGCGCGTAGCGACTCGATGAACGCTGCGATGTCCGGGAAGTACGCATCGATCGCCGCAGCCTCGTTCGCGTCGTTCTCGCACAACAGCGATGCGCTCATCATGATGCGCGCGTGGTCGCCGCGGCCGTAGCCGCTGTAGAACATAGCGTCTCGGCATCACGGTGCGCTGCGAGCACGCCGAACATCACGTCCGCTGGATTTATACCGATCGTATCGGTCAGCGTCGCTTCGGCCGCCGCCTCGCGCACGCGCGTAAAACGATCCAGCTCGGCGCGTTCGTCGTCGCTAAGCGACTCTGCAAAAAGCTCGACCAGCGAAGGCGATAGACCTAACGCGCCGCCCGTGTCGGACGCGAAGTCTGCGTTGGCATTGCCGAGGCCGATGATCAACGAGCCGCCCAGCTTGGCCGCATGACACAGTAGGCAGTTCGTCGTTACGATCTCGACGCCCGATGGCGACGTGCCTTAGCTCATGTCGTACGGCAAGTCAGCGTTGCCCCGCTCGCGCTCCTCGAGCTTGATCGAATCTGCGAACGGATCGAGCCCGGCGTCGGTCAGCCCATCGAGGATCGAACGCGGCACGCCGCAGCTCAGGTACGGAGCTTCTTCGGTGCCGCTATTGAGTAAGAGCGAGCGGCCTCTCACCGGATCGCCTTCGCGCTGCTCATCGAGCGCAGCATCGGGTACGGCGGAGTCATCGCCGGAGTCGCGCGCATCGGTCTCAGCATCCGGAGGCTCAGCATCCGGAGGCTCAGCATCCGGAGGCTCAGCATCCGGAGGCTCAGCATCCGGAGGCTCCGCGCCCGCATCCGTAAGTGAGCCCTGGTCATTGCCCGAACAGGCGATGCAACCGA
>JAYUYY010000113.1:0-2896 GCA_043752225.1 Sandaracinaceae bacterium
TACGACCTCGGCGGCGGCACGTTCGACGTCTCGATCCTCGAGCTCTCGGATGGCGTCTTCAGTGTTCGCGCGGTCGGCGGTGACACGCATCTAGGCGGCGAGGACTTCGACGACGCGGTGATCGACTACCTCGCGCGCAAGTTCCAAGACCAAACCGGCATCGACCTGCTCGACGATCGGATCGCACTGCAGCGCTTGAAGGAGCAATCCGAGCGCGCGCGTCACGAGCTTTCGTCATCGCTCGAGACCGAGATCAATCTCCCGTTCATCGCGTCGGATCACACCGGTCCCAAGCACCTCGTGCTCACGTTCAAGCGCAACGAGCTCGAGCTGCTCACCGAGGATCTCGTCGAGCGCACCCTCGCGCCCTGCGAGCAAGCGATGAAGGACGCGAACCTCACTAACAAGGACATCGATGAAGTGATCCTGGTCGGCGGCATGACGCGCATGCCGCTCGTGCAAAAGCGCGTCGAAGAGTTCTTCGGCAAGAAGCCGCACAAAGGTGTAAACCCCGACGAGGTCGTCGCGGTCGGCGCTGCGATCCAGGGGGGCGCGCTCTCCGGCGAGGTCGACGAGGTCCTGCTGCTCGACGTGACGCCACTGTCGCTCGGCGTCGAGACGGGCGGCGGCGTCTTCTACAAGTTGATCCAGCGCAACACGACGATCCCGAATCACAAGAGCGAAGTCTTCACGACCAGCGTCGACAACCAGCCGTTCGTGCCGATCCACGTGCTTCAGGGTGAACGCGAGATGTCGGCCGACAACAAGTCGCTGGCGCGCTTCGAGCTGAGCGGCATTCCGCCGGCGCCGCGCGGTGTGCCGCAGGTTCAAGTGAACTTCGACATCGACGCCGAAGGCATCCTGCACGTCTCGGCACGCGATCTCGGCACGGGCCGCGAGCAATCGGTGAGCGTAGTGCCATCGAGCGGCCTGACCGAGAGCGAGATCGCGCTGATCGTCACGCAAGCCGAGGAGTACCGGCAGAGCGATGAGAAGCGCAAAGAGCTCGCCGAGCTGCGCAACAGCGCCGAGGCTCTGCTCTACACCAGCGAGCGCGCGTGCGAGGAGTGCGCCGAGCTGGTCGACGCAGCGATCATCAAAGCCGTGCGCGGCGACATCGAGTACCTGCGCGGCCTGATCGGCGGCAGCGGCGACGCGATCGCGATCCGCGACGGCTTGCAGCAGCTGGAGACGAGCGCCTACAAAATCGCCGAGTCGATGTACAGCACCGAGAGCGCCGAAGCTAAATCATAGGGAGCTGCTAGGTCGCGGCTTTCTTAACGGTCGCGATGTGCACCTCGAGCAACTGCTCGGGCTGCACCGCTGCGGGCGCCCCAGTCATCAAGTCGTTGCCGCGCTGCGTCTTCGGGAACGCGATCACGTCACGGATCGATTCGGCCTCCGTGAGCAGCATCACCAAGCGATCCATGCCGAGCGCGATGCCGCCGTGCGGTGGCGCGCCGTGGCGTAGCGCCCTGAGCAAGAAGCCGAACTTCTCGTCCGCTTCTTCTTCGCCGATCCCAATCGCCTTGAACACGCGCGCTTGCACTTCCGGATCGTGCAAGCGCACCGAGCCGCCGCCGATCTCGAACCCGTTCAGCACTACGTCATAGCGGTAGCAGAGCACCTTGCCCGGATCCTTCTCGAGCAGCTCGAGGCACTCATCATGCGGGCGCGTGAACGGGTGGTGCGCGGCCGCCCAACCTTTGCCGTCTTCGGTGCGCTCGAAAAGCGGCGGATCGACGATCCAGAGCAGCTCGAAGCGACCACCGCTGCCGGACTCGGGGATCAAGCCGAGCTTCTTGCCGAGATACACACGGATGTTGGCCATGATCGAGTGCACTCGATCGACCGGCCCGAGCTGAAAGCAGATCACGTCGCCGGACTTGGCGTCGCACGCGCTGTTGATCGCGACGCGCATCTCGTCGCTGACCATCTTAGTGAGCGGGCTCTGCGTCCACTCGCCGTTCTCGCCCACGCGCGCGCGCGCGAGCCCGCCGCCGCCCATGCTCTTGACGTGCTGCTCGAGCTTCTCGCCATCGGTGCGCGTGAAGTTGTGCGCAGCCGGCACGACGATCGCCTTGATGATCTCTTCCGGTAGATCCTTGCGGTACTGCCCCGACGCGAACTTGTCGGCGATCGCCGCGAAGAACGGAATGCCGCCGCCTTTGTGCGTGCACACGAGCTCGGTGAGATCGACGTGCTCGAGCGCGAAGCGAATGTCGGGCTTGTCGTTGCCGAAGCGACGCATCGACTCTTCGAACGTCATGCGCGGTAAGCGCCCGCCGGGATATTGCTCGGTGAGGTCCTTGCCCATCACCGCGCTGAACAGCTTCACGAGCAGGCTCTCGATGCCGGCGAAGATGTCGTCCTGGTTGACGAAGCTCATCTCGACGTCGATCTGCGTGAACTCAGGCTGGCGATCGAGGCGCGGATCCTCGTCGCGAAAGCACTTCACGATTTGGAAGTAGCGATCGTAACCGGCGACCATCAGCAGCTGCTTGAACAGCTGCGGGCTCTCCGCGAGCGCGTAGAAGCTGCCGGGGTACAAGCGCGAGGGCACGAGGAAGTTTCGCGCACCACCGGGCGTGTACTTCAACAAGTACGGCGTCTCGACCTCGACGAAGCCGTCGTCTTCGAAGTGCCGGCGCGTGACCGACAGCATCTTCGCGCGCGACAAGATCGCCTTCTGCAAGCTCGGGCGGCGCAGGTCGAGGTAGCGATGCTCGAGGCGCTTTTCTTCGCCGGTATCGATGCCGTCTTCGATCGAGAACGGCGGGGTCTCGCTCTTGTTGAAGACCGTGGCTTCGACGCCGACGATCTCGACCGCACCGGTCGGCAAGCGCGGGTTGCGCATCGCACCGCGGTCGCGCACTAGCCCGCGCACGCCGAGCAC
>JAYUYY010000114.1:0-7449 GCA_043752225.1 Sandaracinaceae bacterium
TGCCGTCGACCGCGATCAGCGGAACCGTCAAGCGCTGGCCGGTCGCTTCGATCATCGGGCGCAGGAAGAAGGTCGGAAAGTCATCGGTGACGACGACACACGCGCGCGCGCCGAGCGCTTCGATCAAGCCGCGCGCTGCGCCCGGCGACGGCTCGACGTAGGGCACGTAGGTCGCGCCATTCGGGTTGCGCACAAACGCTTCGAGGTTCTGCGCCATGCCTTGCAACACGAACGCGTGCATGCGCGCGCTCGCGTGCGGGTAGTCGGCGCGCAGCGCTTCGAGCACCAAGAGCGGCTTGCCGAGCTGCAGCGCGAGATCGCGCGCGTGCTGCAACGCGAAGCTGTGATGCGGCCGCCGCGCCGCGATCATCCAATACAGCACGTAGTCGCCGTCGGCGCGCAGCGTCAGCGGCCGGTCGGCGATCGTTCGCAAGCGCACGCTGGGGACGGTGCTTTTCATACGGAGCAAGCTCTGTGCGTCTCGGGCGGGCCGGCAAGGGCGCGCGCGCTCAGTCACAAACCGCTCTTGCCAAATGAACATCTGTTGCCCATGTCTTGATCAAGTTGAAGACGTCATGTTCAAAGGCGGCGGAGCGATGCCAGCCCAGTCCAACCTCCTGAGCATTGGCGCCTTGTCGCGCGCGACCGGCGTGCCAGCCGACACGCTGCGAACCTGGGAGCGCCGCTACGGCTTTCCCTCGGCCGAGCGCACGGACTCGGGCCATCGGCGCTACTCGATGCTCACGCTCGAGCGGCTGCGGCTCGCGACGCGTGCGCTCGAGCAAGGCCACCGGCCTGCGACCGCGTTGACCGCGAGCCTCGAGCAGCTCGAGTCGTTGCTGCGGCTCGAGCCGAGCCCTGCCAGCACCGCGAGCTCGACCCGCGCGCTCGACTCGACAGCGTCCCGGGCGACGGTGGAGAGCTCGGACGCGAATGCGCTTGCCGAGGCGCTCGCGCTTTGGATCGGCCACGTCGAGCGCTACGAAGGTCGCGCGCTCGATCGCGAGCTGCGCACCGCATACGCGGAGCTCGGCGGGCAAGCGTTTCTCGAGGAGCGCGTGGGGCCGTTCATCGTGGCGATCGGTGAGCGCTGGGCGCGCGGCGAGCTCAGCGTCGGGCACGAGCACTTCGTCAGCGAGCGCTTGCGCGAGCTGCTCACCGGGCTGTGGCGACCGCTCAGCGATTCAGCGACCGGACCTGCGTTCATCTGCGCGGCGCCGCCGGACGAGCTGCACGTGCTCGGCTTGCACATGGCCGCGCTCACGATCGCGCTCTCGAACGGTCGCGTGATCTTCTTGGGCGCGAACACGCCGGTCGCCGAGATCGCGGCTGCGGTGCAGGCGAACGCGGCCGCTGCGGTGATCTTGAGCGCGTCGTCGAGCTGCGATCGGCGGGCGCTGGCGCGCCAAGTCGCTGAGCTCCGAGCGGCCCTGCCGAGCGAGGTGCCGCTGCTCGGTGGCGGGGCCGGGCTTGCGGACGAGCCGGCCGGCATCCTGGTGCTCCGGCGCTTTGGCGGACTGCGCTCTTGGCTTAAGCAAAGCCGCGTCTAGGCGTTTCGACGAGCTGTCTCAGGCATTTAGCTGCGAGCTCCCGGCCTCATGCGCCGCCCGCGCGGCCCAAAGACTGCGGTCTTCATTATCTGTTCAAAACTTAGTCATTCCCCTTGATCGTCTGACCAATAGTGTTCAAACTCTGTTCATTAGGTGACTGCAAGCTGTTCAAAGCCGCGCGTCGCCGACCTCGTACGGAGCCACCCATGACCGCTTTTGATCGCCACGACACCCGCCAAGGCCAGAGCCTGATCGCCCGCATGAACGCCGTTCCCGCGCTGCCGCGTGAGCTCGAGATGGAGCTGTGCCGGCAGTACCTCCGCACCGGCGATCGGCGCGCGGCCGAGCGAGTGGTCGAAGCCAGCATGCGTCACGTGATCCCGATCGCGCTGCGCTACCGCTATTTCGGCATCCCGTTGCCGGAGCTGATCGCGCACGGCTGTCTGGCGATGGCAGGCGCGCTCGATCGCTTCGACCCCGAGCGCGGCGTGCGCTTTGCGACGTATGCGAATCACTGGGTGCGCGCCGAGCTGATCGCGTTCGCGCTCAAGAACCGCACGCTGGTCGGCGGAGGGCTCGGTCCGCTGCGGCCGCGCTACGTGTTTCGGATGCGCCGCGAGCAACGGTGTTTGATGGCGCAGCTCGGTGAGAGCGCTGCGGTCAACGAAGAGCTCGGCGCGCGCTTCGGCAAGAGCGCACACGAGATCGCGGGCATCCTCGCGCGGATCGATTCGAGCGATGCGTCGCTCGATGCGCGCCGCGACGGCGATGAAGGCAGCAAGCCTGCGCTGCTCGATCTGCTCGCGAGCGATGCCGCGACGGCCGATGACGATCTCGAGCGACGGCGCGTGCACGCGCGGATGCAGAGCACGATCGCGTCGGCGATGCGCGCGCTCAATGATCGCGAGCGCTTCATCGTCGAGCAGCGCGTCGTGGCCGATGCCGAGGATCGGCTCTCGCTGGTGGACATCGGCAAGCGCTTCGGGGTTTCGCGCGAGCGCGCGCGTCAGCTCGAGAGCAACGCTCTGCTCAAGCTCCGCAAACAACTGGTCGCGACCGGCGCAACGCACGCCGACGCGTTTGCTGCGTAGAACGCGAGCGGCTGCGCTGATGGGAAACGGCACACGCTGGCGCAGGTGAAACATCGTGGGGTTACGGAAGCGCGCATAAATCGCTTACCGTGGAGTGGCACAAGGCTTGCTGACCGTGCGGGTGAACACCGACGAGCATGGCTCGCACGTGCTCGCCCCCGATGACCTTCGACCCGCTCAGCACCGACTAACGCGCGCACTTGATGGCGCAGCCACGGCCGCGACGACGCCTACCGCTGCTCGGTGAGGGCGAGTCCGAGGCGAATCAAGAAACGACGGTGCAAGAGCCCGAGCTCGCGAGCGGCACGAGTCGGTTCGCGCCGTTGCTCGAAGGTCGTGCGCGCGATCAGCAGGTGCGGCCGATCTACGCGGTGTGAGAGGTCACGCTCGCGTGCGATCTCGCCTGCCGGCACTGCGGCTCGCGCGCCGGACATGCGCGGCCCGACGAGCTCTCGACCGCAGAGTGCCTCGATCTCGTCCAGCAGATGGCGGCGCTCGGTGTGCGCGAGGTGACGTTGATCGGCGGCGAAGCGTATCTGCGTACCGATTGGCTCGACATCGTGCGCGAGATCCGGCGCTGCGGGATGACGCCGACGATGACGACCGGCGGCCGTGGTCTCGATCTCGAGCGCCCACAAGATGCCAAGCGCGCCGGGCTGGCGAGCGTGAGCGTTTCGATCGACGGGCTCGCGGCGACGCATGATCGCTTGCGCGGCGTTGCGGGCTCGCATGGGCGCGCGCTGCTCGCGCTCGAGAACCTACGCAGCGCGCGCATCCCGGTCTCGGTCAACGCGCAGATCAATCGCTTGAGCTTGCCGGAGTTACCGGAAGTGCTCGAGCTGATCGCCAAGCACGGAGCGCACAGCTGGCAGATCCAGCTCACCGTGCCGATGGGTCGCGCGGCGGATGAGCCCGAGGTGTTGCTCCAGCCCTACGACATGCTCGAGCTGTTTCCGTTGCTCGCGACGTTGCGCGCGCGCTGCGATGAGCTCGGCGTCCGTTTGTTGCCCGGCAACAACGTCGGCTACTTCGGGCCGCACGAGGCGACGTTGCGCAAGCACATGCCGGGCGGGCATGCCGGCTCGTGCAGCGCCGGCCAGCTCACGCTCGGGATCGAAGCCGACGGAACGATCAAAGGCTGTCCCTCGCTCCCGACGCAAGCGTGGGCGGGCGGCAACGTGCGCGAGCATTCGCTGCGCGACATCTGGCAGCGCGCTGCACCGCTGCGCTACACGCGCGATCGCAGCGTCGAGGATCTCTGGGGCTATTGCCGCAGCTGTTATTACGCGGACAACTGCCGCGCGGGCTGCACGTGGACGATCGATGTGTTCTTCGCGCGCCCCGGCAACAACCCGTATTGCCATCACCGCGCGGTCGAGCATGCGAATGTCGGCAAGCGCGAGCGCTTGGTGCGCGCCGAGCAAGCGCCTGGCGCGCCGTTCGATCACGGACGCTTTGAGATCGTCGTGGAAGATTTCGTTGGGGCAGAGGAAAGGAACCGTACCGATGTCACGCTTGAGAATTTGTGATGGCTGCTCACGCCACGTGTTTGCGACTGCGACGGGTTGTCCGTTCTGCGGGGTCACGCTCGCAGCGGCGCCGATCGCGCCGATTGCGAGCGTTGATCCGGCTTGAGCCGCGCGCAGCGCTTCGCGCTCGTCGCGGTCGTGATCGGCGGCGTCGCGTGCTCGGATGCCGATGGCGACGGTAGCGCAGGCGCAGCCGGGCAGGGTGGGGCTGCAGGTGAAGCGGGCGCGAGCGGCGCGAGCGGTGCGAACGGCGGCGCGAGCGGTGCGACCGGAGGTGCAAGCGGCGCGAGCGGAGGTGCGGGCGGTGCAAGTGGTAACGGAGGCGAGTCCGGCAACGCCGGCGTGGCGGGCTTTGCGACGCCCGTGTATGGCGCGCCGTTCCCGCCCGATGCAGGCATCGACGACGCGAGCGTCGACGGCGACGACGAGCCGGACGCAGACTTCATAGGTGCGCCGGTCTACGGCGCGCCGTTCCCACCCGATGCAGGCGTCGACGACGCGAGCGTCGATGGCGGCGACGAGCCGGACGCAGACGTCATAGGCGTGCCGGTCTACGGCGCGCCGTTCCCACCCGAAGAGTGACCGCGAGCAGCGCGCGTTCGCTGCCGCTTCACGCGATCTTGCACGCCTCTTCGAACGCGAGCCGCGGAGAGCGCGGGAAGAGCTTGCTCGAGTCGCCGTAGCCGAGGTTGATCAAGAGCAGCGACTTCCATTTTCCGTCCGGGAAAAACTCGGCGTCGATCTTCTGCGCGTCGAAGCCGCCCATCGGGCCGCAGTCGAGCCCGAGCGCGCGCGCCGCGATGATCACGTACGCGGCTTGCAACGTCGCGCTCAGCGTCGCCTCGCGCATGCGGCTGTCTTCGCTGCGCCCGGCGGCCTTCGCGACGATGTCTTTGGCGTGCGGGTTTAGCTGCTGGAGCTTCGTGTAGTACTCGGTGTCCCACGCGATGATCGCGGTCGCCGGCGCGCTCATCATCTTGTCGACGTTGCCGGCGTCGAGCGCGGGCTTGAGCCGCTCCTTCGCCTGCGCGCTCTTCACGAACACGATCCGCGCGGGCTCGCAGTTGCCCGACGTCGGCGGCAAGCGCGCCAGCTCGTAGATGCGCACGAGCTGCGCGTCCGTGACCGGCAACGGCTGCCACACGCGATGCGTACGCGCGTCGAAGAACAGCAGGGCGAAGTCGGCATCGGTCAGTGTGGGCATGGCGCGGAGCTTAGCGCGCGGCCGCGAGCTCTCCGAGCGGAACGAACGCGCGATCGTTGGTCACAACGAACGGCCGCGACTCGAAGCTGGCTTCGCCGTTTCGATCGATGCGCAGGATGTGAAGCGCTCCCAGCGCATACCCCATCGCGCCGCGCACCACTTGCTGGGCTTGCAGCAGGTACGGATACGCGATCTCGTGATCGGTCGCGCTGAAGCACTCCGGACCGTATCCGGTCGCGACGTTACCGCTGAGGCTCGCGCCGTTGTCCAGCACAGGCCGCGCGCTGCTCGCGTGGCGATGCGCGCGATCGTAAACGTGCAGATCTACGTTGCTGGCGTCGGTCTCCCAATACACGCACGCGCGCAGCAGCTCTTGCGGCACGCGAGATGGGGCATCGGTCAGCGCCATTTCATGTCCGAGCAGGAGCGGCAGGCCCGGAAACCGTTCGCGCGGATAGTCGCTCCTGAGGCCGCGTTCGAAGGCCGCGTGAGCCAGCGTGCGTTCACCGCTGCGCCAGAGCGCCATGCCGAGCAAACGGTGACCTGACGGCTGATCGGGCCGCAGCTCGATCGCCTTGCGATAGCTGTCGATCGCTAAGGCGAGCGCATGCGGACCGAGGCCTTCGAGGCCCTGACCGGCAGCGCGCCGCAGGTCGGCACGCGAAGGAAAGAGATCGATCAGCGAACCGTAAGCGCGCGCTGAAAGCGTGTGCTCGCGGGTAGCTTCGGCCGCGCGCGCGAGCGCGATCAACGCCATGAGATCGCTCGGCGACTCGTGCTGCCATGCCCGTGCGAGCAAGAGCGCAGCTGCGCCATGGCCGGCCTCCAGCTGCTCGAACACGGCGAGCAGCTTGCCGTGCACGTAATCCGAAGCCTTCGGCTGCTTGCGAGCGTTCCATTCCACCGCGCGCTCTTCGGCCGTGCTGGCGTTGCGCTCGGCCTTGAGCTGCACGGGTCGCAAGCGGCGCGACCAGCCGAGCGGGCGCTGCTTGCGCACGCCCGAGTCGCGCGAGAGGACGATGGACAACGTGCTTGCTACGACTCCCCCGCCTTCGGGCGCCGGGAAGGACCAACGCTTGAGCGCGTCGATAAGGCACCGCTCGAGCCGGGCGTCGTGCAGTGACGAGGCGGCAGCGGCCGCGACGTGGACCGAGCCCTTCGGCGAGATCACAAAGCGCGCCCGAAGCTCACCTTCGAGCGCGGGGCGCTCGATCAGGCGTTGCTCGTAGCAGAACCGAAGCTCGTTGGTGTGTCGGCCAACGGTGCGCCGGATGACCTCGGCCGAGAGCTTGCCGAAGACATCGAGCACGCGGACCTTCACACGCGGGATCGCGATTTCGCGGGTCGTGTCGGCTATGCCTCTGCCAAAAGACCCTCCGCCGCCCCTGCTGTGGCCAAGGGCGCCGAAGCCCTGTTCAGCTTGCAAGCTGCTGAGCGCGTTCATTGGATCGGCGATCGCCATGGGCGCGGATTGCGCCGCGCTCGCAGCGCTCGCGGCCGGTGCGAGCGCTCCATCGTCGACGACGATCACGTCGGACAGGTGGGTGCGCGCGATCCGATGGCGATCGTAGTCGGCGTCGGTTTCGAGCACGACGAGCGCGGTGTGATCGCTGAGCACGTGGTGCTGCTGGCTGAGCTCCAAGATCGCTTCACGTGCGCTCTGCCGCTCGCGCTCGGGGAGGTCCGCCATCCGTTCTTGCAGGTAGACGATCCGCGCGCGCGCCCACTGGTGGTCCAGCAACTCGGTGGTCATGGCTTTCGCGCTCTCTAGCGGGACGAGCACGTCGTCGAGCCGTAACTCCGGCGCGACGCCTGCCTGCAGCTTCGCGAAAATCGGATAAGCGCGATCCGGCTCGACTCCCACAAGCACCTCCGGAAACGTCCAGGTCGCGCCTGCGATGTCGACCTCGAGCCGCTCGGTTCCGCGCAGTAGGCGCTTTGCCGCGGCAACCGGATCGCGGTCGGACACGATCACTCCGGCTTCGGGCAGCTCTGCGTGCACCAAGGCTTCGAGCGTTTCGCGCTGCCGGACGGTACCGTGGGTGACGACGTCGAGGCGCTGCACGCCGCGCTCG
>JAYUYY010000115.1:0-2891 GCA_043752225.1 Sandaracinaceae bacterium
GGCGATTGCGTCGCCACCGGTCGTCACCGCATAGAGCTCGACCGACCGGCTCACCACCACGAGCTTCGTACGATCGAAGCCGACATACACGAACGCGAACATCAGCAAAGGGAGCAGCCAGATCACTTTGCGGAGCATGATGGATCTCCCGGCGATGCTGCCTGTTCACACTGCTTGGCGAGCTTGCGCTGCAGAATTTGCGAGACGGCTGCGAATGCTTCCGCGTGCGGTCGCGCGGCTGCCAGTACGCCGTAGTGATGCACAGCGCTCACGTAGTCGCCGCTGGCGAGCGCAGCGACGGCCTCGGTCACTGTCACTGCAACCGTGCCGATCGGCTCCGGATCGCGCGGCGGTGCCAGCACATCTGCGGGTGGCGCCAGCGCAGCTGCCTTTGGAGCGCGCTTGGTCGCAGGTGCGCTCGGCGCCGTCGAGTGCTCCTCCATCTCGTGCTGCAGCGGACGCCTTTTTCCGTTCGTGGCCCGGCCGATGACGAACGCCATGAGCACCGCGCTCCCGAACAAGAGCGGGGCGACCACGGGATGCAGCGTTCGCTTCGAGGCGAGCGGACGCGCCGCTTCAACCTGCGCTGCGCGCGGCGCGATGCTCGAGACGAGCGTGCACACGGCATCGCTGTTCGTCGCCGCCGGACTTGGCGCCACCAGCGATCGCTGCGGCAGCGCGCGCTGCGTCGGCGGCTCGGAATGCGCGCGCGTGATGCGTTGCACGAACCCGGTCGGGTAGTACGTCGTTTGGGGCTCGTCGGTCGGGTCGGTCATGCCTCGCTCCTTTCTGCGAGAGGGCTCTTGGCGCGGCCGTCGTACAGCGTTTCCAGCGCGTACCCCCCGCCGTCACCCGCGCACGTCACGCTCACCACCTGCCCGATCCGGCGCCGGCCATCGTGCAGGCGCACTGTCTGCACGATCGCATCGATCGCCGAGCCGATCTGCGCGCGCAACGCGTGTAGCGGCAACTGCACGTCGTTCATCAACGCGAGCGTCTCGAGTCGGCTGAGCGCGTCGCTCGGTGTGGTCGCGTGAATCGTGCTCAAGCAACCGCCGTGGCCCGAGGTCATTGCTTGCACGAGGTCGAGCGCTTCACCGCTGCGGATCTCGCCGACCACGATTCGATCAGGCCGCAGCCGCAACGTGGCCTTGAAGAGCTGACGAATCGTGACCTCGCCGCGACCGCGCGCGTCGGCGGGCTGCGCCTCGAGCTGCACCGCGTGCTCGTGGCGCAAGCTGAGCTCGCGCGAGTCCTCGATCACCACGATGCGCTCGTCGTGCGGGATCAACGCCGCCAACGCGCCGAGCACGGCGGTCTTGCCCGAGCCGGTGCCGCCCGCGATCAGCACGTTGCGTCGCTGCTCGACCAATGCGCCGAGCACGCGCACGCCATCCTCGTCGAGCGCGCCGCGTGCGCTGAGATCCGCGAGCGTGAGCGCCGTCTGGCTCATGCGCCGGATGCTGATCAACGGCCCGTTCGGCGCCGCGGGCGGCAACACGGCTTCGACCCGGGAGCCATCGGGCAAGCGCGCCTCGAGGATCGGCTGCTCTCTGCTCACGCTGCGGCCCGCGTATTGCGCGAGCCCGCGCAGCGCGGCCAGCACGCCTCGCTCGCCGCCGAACGTACACGCCGTGCGCTCGATGCGTCCGCGGCGCTCGGCGTAGATCGAGCACGGGCCGTTGATCATGATCTCGCTGACCTCGGGATCGCGCAGCAGCTCGGCGATCGGCGCGAGCAGGGTCGCGAGGTTCTGCGCGTGTGCGTCGTGCGGGATCATGGTGTCTCCGTGAGGGTAGTGGGCGCGGTGCTCCGCTCGTGATCGCGGAGAAAGCCGCGTGCTTCCTCGGCGTGCTCGCCGTTCGGGGCTCGCGCGAGATACGCAGCGAAGCTGTCCAGCGCCGCGCGATCGTCGGCGCGCGTGTCGCGCTGCAAGACACCCAAGAGGTAGTGCGCCTCCGCGGCCTCCGGATGATCCAGCGTATGATCGCGTACGACGCGCTCGAGCTCGCTTACGGCCGCGTCGACATCGCCGAGCGCTGCTTGGATCGTCGCGGCGAGGTAACGCACGCGCCAAGCGCTCGGGTGCGCGCGCAAGTACGGCAGCGCATGCGCGAGCGCCGCGCGCAAGCGCGACGCGCCCATACACGCCTCGAGCAACGGTACGATCAGCTTCGACTCGGGATAGCCCGCGCGGCTCGCGAGCAGCAGATACTGTTCCGCACGGATCGAGTCGCCTTGCGACAGACGCCGCAGGCCCTCCTGCGCAAGGCTCTCCGCGTTTGCCTGCCGCGCCGAATGCTCCGTTCGCGCGCGCGTGTGCGCCGCGGTGCTGCAAGCGGCGCTGCAGGCGAGCGCGCATGCGATCAACACTGCGCGCGTCATCGCGAGCTCCGGGCACTGGCTTCACGCTCGAGATCGAGCTGATCGCTTCTCAGGATATGCAGCTCGGCGGCCGAGCGCTGTGCCAGCAGCTCCAACAAGAACGCGATGTCCGGCGCAGCGTCGCTCAGCCGCCCGACGCGCCGCGCAAAGCGGTAGCGCGCGGCGTGCTCTTGGTAATCGCGCTCGAGGCGCGCCCGAAAGCGTGCGGCGCGCTCGGTCGCTGCGGTCTGCAACGCCGAATCGCTAGCGAGCTGTGCGCATGCGCGGGCCTGCTCGAAGCGCTCGAGCGCGATCAAGCCGTCGCCGGGCGCGAAGGTATACCGCTCCGCGCGTGCGATCGCCGCGCGCAGGGCGTTGCGCGCTTGGTGCTGCGCGTGACCGGTCGTGTCGATGCAGCGCGCCGTCACCTCCGGCAAGGCGGGCACTGGCTGCGTATCGCCCGCAACGACCTCTGGAGAACGTGCGAGGAGCGCCCAAATCATTGCGCTCGCCGCGATCGCGAGCGC
>JAYUYY010000116.1:0-7439 GCA_043752225.1 Sandaracinaceae bacterium
CCTTGCCGGCGTACGCGAGCATCTGACGGCACAAGTCCGCGGCCTGACGCGAGGCATCCTCGATCCGCTGCAAATACGAGAGGCTCGTGCTGCCGAGATCTTCGCGGCGCATCAGGCTCGCGGTGCCTGTGATCGCGGTCAGCAAGTTGTTGAAGTCGTGCGCGATGCCGCCGGCGAGCACGCCGAGGCTCTCGAGCTTCTGCCCTTCCTGCATGCGCTGCTCGAGCGAGCGCCGCTCTTCTTGGAGCCGGTGCGTCTCGGTGATGTCCCAGGTGACGCCGACATGGCGCAGCGCGTTGCCCTTCGCGTCGCGGATCAGCTCGCCGCGTGAAGCGTAGTAGCGCGTCTCCGAACCGCGATCGACGCCGCGAAACGCGAGCTCGAATGCGCCTCCGGTTTCGATCGAGCGCAGCAACGCACGCTTCACCATCTCGCGGTCGTCGGGGTGAATCGTTTCGATCGCATCCAAGCTCTTGCCAGTTCGTTCGGGCAACACGAAGTAGCTCGCCAGGTCGGTCGAATACGTAGTCTCTTGAGTAACGAGGTTGCGCTCCCACGACAGAGCGCGCGCTGCCGAGAGCGCGACCGTCAAGTGATCGCGGCTGCGGCGCAGCGCGTCCTCCATCGCGACCGCCACTGTGATGTCGCGGAACGTCGCGACGATCGCGTTGACGTCCGGATCGTGCAGGTAGTTGGCCGCCCGCAGCTCCACGTTGCGCCACGATCCGTCGCGATGGCGAAGCCGGATCGTCTGGACCTGCAAGCCGCCCGGTTGCTCGAGCAGCGTGCGCACCGCCATGCCCAGCCCCGGCGCGTCGTCGGGATGAATGTCGCTCATCGGCGATCGCAGGAGACTCTCTTGCGGCGTGTAGCCCCAGACGCTTTCGATCGAAGGTGTCGCGTACGTCAAGTTGAGTCGCGCATCGAGGAGCACGACGCCATCGAGGCTGCACTCGATCAGCTTGCGCAGGCGGCGCTCGCCATCCGACTCCGTGGCTTCGGACCCCAGCTGCGACTCGAGTCTGTGGATGACGAGGTCTACGGCGCCAGCTCGATCGAGGATCGGCACGCTCGAGCCGTGGGTAAACCGATTGCCAGGCGCTGCGGGCACGACGTCCGCGAAGTGATTGGAAACCGGGACCGCGGAGCGCGTCATCGCGCCGAGCAGGTGCTGAAGCTGCGCTGTGTCAGCGGGTGAATCGCGATAAGGCGGCAGCTCGAAGAGCAGGTTTCCCACGACCGCTGCACGCGTGAGCCCCATCGCGCGCAAGTACGCATCGCTCACCGCCAGCACTAGCGCGTCGCGATCGAGCAGCAGCTGCGCTTCGGGGACGGCCTCAAAGGCCTGTCGAAAGGGATCGGTTCGCATGCGGGGCCCGAGCGGAGTCCGAAGCCGGGCCACGGCAAGGAGCTGGCGCGCCGCTTAGCGTATCGTCTGCGCGACACGGGTGTCGAGGCAGGCGTCTCCAGTCGGGTCCACGCGCGGTTTGGTGGTGGAATTGGCGCTGTGCTATGCACGCCCGACCATGTCCGAGAAAACCTCCGCGAAACGCAAGCTCAACCTCTACAGCAGCCGCATCACCGAGCCGAAGTCGCAGGGCGCTTCGCAGGCGATGTTGATCGGCACCGGCCTCTCGCATCTCGACATGCAGAAGCCGCAGGTCGGCATCGCGAGCGTTTGGTACGAGGGCAACACCTGCAACATGCACTTGCTCGAGCTCGCCGGGAAGGTGAAGGGCGGCGTGGTCGGTGCGGGGCTCGTCGGCATGCGCTTCAACACGATCGGCGTGAGCGACGGCATTTCGATGGGCACCGACGGCATGAGCTACTCGCTGCAATCGCGCGATCTGATCGCCGACTCGATCGAAACGGTGATGGGCGCGCAGTGGTACGACGCGCTGATCGCCCTGCCCGGCTGCGACAAGAACATGCCCGGCTGCTTGATGGCGATGGGCCGATTGGATCGCCCCGCGATCATGGTCTACGGCGGCACGATCAAGCCCGGCTATCACAACGGCAAGGCGCTCGACGTGGTGAGTGCGTTTCAGAGCTACGGCGAGCTGCTTGCAGGCCGCATCACCGAAGCGGAGCAGCAGGCGATCATCGAGAAGAGCTGTCCCGGCGCTGGCGCGTGCGGCGGCATGTACACCGCGAACACGATGGCCGCGGCGATCGAAGCGCTCGGCATGTCGTTGCCGTACAGCAGCTCGACGCCCGCGGTCGATCCCAAGAAGCTCGCCGAGTGCGAAGAAGCCGGCCGCGCGATCAAGGTGCTGCTCGAGCGCGATCTCAAGCCGAGCGACATCATGACGCGCAAGGCGTTCGAGAACGCGATGGTCGTGACCATGGCGCTCGGCGGATCGACCAACGCGGTGCTGCACTTGATCGCGATGGCCAAGTCGGTGCGCGTGCCGCTCAGCATCGATGACTTCCAAGCGGTCAGCGATCGCATCCCGTTCATCGCCGACTTCAAGCCGAGCGGGCGCTTCGTGATGGAAGACCTGCACAACGTCGGCGGCACGCCGGCTGTCATGAAGTACTTGCTCGAAAAGGGCCTCTTGCACGGCGACTGCATGACCGTCACCGGCAAGACGATCGCGGAGAACCTCGCGGCGCTGCCCGGACTGTCGGCAGGCCAAGAAGTGATCTTGCCGCTCGAGAAGCCGCTCAAGGAGTGCGGACACATCCGCATCCTCAAGGGCACGCTCGCGCCGGAAGGCTCGGTCGCGAAGATCACAGGCAAGGAAGGCGAGAAGTTCTCGGGCCCGGCGCGCGTGTTCGACTCCGAGGAGGACATGCTCAAGGCGCTCGAGGAGAAGAAGATTCAGAAGGGCGACGTGATCGTCATCCGTTATGAAGGCCCGAAGGGTGGCCCCGGCATGCCGGAGATGCTCACGCCCACCAGCGCGATCATGGGCGCCGGGCTCGGCTCGGACGTCGCGCTGCTTACCGATGGAAGGTTCTCGGGCGGCTCACACGGCTTCATCATCGGCCACGTGACGCCGGAAGCGCAGGAAGGCGGACCGATCGCGCTCGTTCAAGACGGCGATCTGATCACGCTCGACGCGAAGAAGAACATCATCGACCTCGAGGTGCCGGCCGCCGAAATGGCCAAGCGGCGCCAGGCGTTCAAAGCCCCCCCGCTCAAGGCCACGCGCGGAACGCTCTACAAGTACATCAAGACCGTGACCTCGGCCTCCCAAGGCTGCGTCACCGACGAGTAGCTGCGGTCGCGCCCGCTTTGGGCGTGAGAGCGGCTTACGTCCTCGGAAAAATCGTCACAATACAGGAAGTATTGTTGCGGTTTTTCCTGTGGGCGCGCTCGCTCTCACACCCAAATCGGGCGCGACCGGAGGCCTCGATGTCTCTCAATTTGAGAGTCTCAATTTGAGAGCCTCAATTTAAGAGAGGCTTTTTCGTCGTCGACGAGGGCTTGGAGAGGGCGCCGCCGGCGGTGTGGCCGTTGGTTTCGGCGGGGGCTGGTTGGCCGTCGGCGATGGCGCGGGCGAGCTCGGCTTTTTCGACGTAGACCTGCTTGCGCTTGTCGTCGGTTTCGCGCTCTGAGGCGCGCTCCCAGAGGCGGGCGGCCTCTCGAAACGCTTGCTCGCGGGCCAAGTCGTCTTTGGCGCTCTGCGCCTTCTGCTCGGCGGCCTCAGCCTTCGCTACGTGTGGATTTCGTCCAAAGCTCATGTGGCCTCCTTAGCATTTCTGCGTTGCCGCGCTCAGTCCGGGATTTCGTACTGCTTTGGGTCGAAATCCTGACGCACCGGAAACTGCGGGTCCATCTCCTCGAGCGTCTTCTCGAGGACGTACGCCACCGCGAGGTTGCGATACCACTTGTGATTGCTCGGCACGATGTACCAAGGCGCTTGCTGGGTGCTGCACTTGGCGAATGCATCCCCATAAGCGGCCATATAATCGTCCCACTGCTCCCGAGCCTTGAGATCGGCCTCGTCGAATTTCCAGTGCTTCTCGGGATCGTCGAGCCGGTCCTGCAAGCGCTGCTTCTGCTCGGCGCGCGAGATGTACAGGAACAGCTTCACGATCCGAACGCCCGCATCCATCAGGTTGCTCTCGAACGCGTTGATGTGATCGTAGCGGCGCGACCACACCGCCTTCGGCACCGTATTAATCACGCGCGGCACGAGCACGTCTTCGTAGTGCGAGCGGTTGAAGAACACCATCTCGCCCTTGCGCGGCGTCTTGGCATGCACGCGCCACAGAAAATCGTGCGCGCGCTCTTCTTCATTGGGCGCCTTGAAGCTCACCACGTGGACGCCGCGTGAGTCGAGCGGCCCAACCACGTGGCGCAGCACGCCGTCCTTGCCCGCCGTGTCCATCGCTTGCAGCACCACGAGCAGCGATTGCTCCGACTGCGCATAGAGCCGCTCCTGAAGATCGGCGAGCCGCACCAGACGCGCCGCGAGCTCCGCCTTGGCGTTGGGATCGCTCTTGCCGGTGAACGGGCCGCGCGCATCGGGGTCGACCTTCGCGAGCGAGAACGGCTTTCCCGGCGCGACACGCGTCACGTACTTCATCGGCTCACGGTCTTTCGGGCTCACTTTGCTCACTGACTCACGAGCGACAGCGTGAAGAAGAACGTGCTGTTCTTAATACGCACGCCTTTGCTGATCGCAACCGGACCGAAGCTCTCGAACGCCTCGCCGAGCAACGGCGCTAGATCGTCTCGAGCACGAATCAGTCGACCAGATTTCGACCGTGAAACAGCTCTTCGATCTCGCGCTTGAGCTGCGCTTCGATGCGCAGCCGATCCTTGAACGAGAGGCTCTTGGCCTTGGCCTCGAACAGGTACGTGTCAAGGTCGAACTCCTTCACGTGCATCTTCGTGTGGAAGATATTCTCCTGATACACGTTCACGTCGATCATCTCGTAGTGCGAGCGAATCGCCTTCGAAAGGTAGTCCTGGATCGAGTTGATCTTGTGGTCGATATAGTGCTTTTTTCCGCGGATATCGCGCGTAAAGCCGCGTACGCGATAGTCGGCGACGACGATGTCCGATTCGAAGCTCTCGATCAGGTAGTTGAGCGCGCGCAGCGGTGAGATGACGCCGCAAGTCGCGACATCGATGTCCGCGCGGAACGTCGCGATGCCGTTGTGCGGATGCGTCTCCGGATACGTGTGGACGGTGATGTGGCTCTTGTCCAAGTGCGCGACCACGCTCGCGTCGGAGTCGTGCTCGCGCACCGCGTCGGAGAGGATCTCGCGGCCGGCGGCGCGGCGGTCGATCACGTCCTCTTCGGAGATCAGGATCGTCACCGAAGCGCCCTGCGGGTCGTAGTCCTGACGCGCGACGTTCAAGATGTTCGCGCCGATGATGCGCGCGACGTCGGTCAGGATCTGCGTCAGGCGGTCGGCGTTGTACGCCTCGTCGATGTACTTGATGTAGTTGTCGCGCTGCTCGTCCGCGACCGCGTAACAGAGGTCGTAGATGTTGAAGCTCAGCGACTTCGTGAGGTTGTTGAAGCCCTGCAGCTTCAAACGCGGGAGCGGCTTGATGACTTTCGATGCTTCCATGGGACCCGTGACCGGCGTCGAAACGCCGTGCGCAAACCTCGCCGCGGACTGCGGCGACGGGATTGTGTTCAAAACATGACCTCGCGACAACCCTAACGCGCTGATTGTCGACTACTGGTGGACGAGAGCTCGCCCGCTCTTCTACTGGAACGAGCGCACTTGCACAGCCGTGACGGTTTGGTCGCCGGCGGGGACATCAGAGACGATCACGACCTGGTCGCCAGGCAAGAGCCGGTTGCGGATGCGCAAGCGCTCGAACGCCGCGACCACCGTCTTCTCCGGGTCACTCGAGAAGTCCATCTTGAAGGGCACGACCGAGCGCGAGAGCCACAGCTTGCGGCGCACCGTGCTCATGTTCGTGAACGCGTAGATCACCGCCGTATTGGGGCGGAAGCTCGAGACCAGCTGCCCGAGCAGGCCGCGGCGCGTCATCACGACGATCGCGGCGGCGCCGAGCGAGTCGGCGATCCGGCACGCGCTGCGCGCCAGCTCCTCGCGCACGTCGTTGGGCTTTCGCGCGGCATAGAAGTCGTGGCCGCGCTCCTTTTCGATGCGCCGCGCGATCTTGTCGAGCACCTCGACGCAGCGCACCGGATACTGACCGGTGGCGGTCTCGCCGCTGAGCATGATCGCGTCGGCCTCTTCGTAGACGGCGTTCGCGACGTCGGTGACCTCCGCGCGGGTCGGGTGCGGGCTCTGGATCATCGATTCGAGCAAGTGCGTCGCCACGATCACGGGCTTGCCTGCGAGCGCGCACTTGCGCGTGATCTCGCGCTGGATGACCGGCAGCTCGAAGTACTCGACCTCCACGCCGAGGTCGCCGCGCGCGATCATGATCGCGTCGGAGACGGCCAAGATCGCGTCGAAGTTGTCGACGCCTTCTCGGTTCTCGATCTTGGAGATGATGCGCGCGTGGTGGCCGCCGGTCTCTTCGATCACGCGCCGCGCATCGAGCACGGCTTCCGCGTTGCGCACGAAAGACAGCGCGATGAAGTCGACGTCGTTCTCGATGCCGAACTTGATGTCGACCTTGTCCTTGTCGGTGATCGACGGCAGGTTCACGCGCACACCGGGCAGGTTGATGTGCTTTCGCGAACCGAGCGTGCCGCCGTCGCGCACCTTGCACAGCAAGTCGTGCTCGCGGATCTCGAGCACCTCGAGGCTGATCATCCCGTTGTCCACGGTGATCCGGTCGCCCTTCTTGAGCTGCTTGATCATGTCCCGGTAGTTGACGTGGATGCTCTTCTCCTCCGGGTTCTCGCTCGGCACCGGGGTGACGGAGAGCTCCTCGCCGACCTTGAGGATCATCGAGCTCGAGCGCTCGCCGGTGCGGATCTCGGGGCCCTGCAGGTCGAGCAGGATCGCGACCGGGTGGTTCAGCTTGCGGTTCAAGCTGCGGATCCGGTTGATGCTGAGCAGATGCGACTCGTGGTTGCCGTGGGAGAAGTTCAGGCGCGCGACGTTCATACCCGCCCGCGCGAGCTGCTCGATCATCTCGCTCGAGCCGCTGGCGGGGCCGAGCGTGCAGATGATCTTGGTGAGCCTAAAGTCGCGGCGCAGCGCGCTGGGTGCGGGAACGCTCGCGGAGGCGCCGCCCGGACGGGTGCTGGGCGTGCCGTCAGGGCGCTTTTCGGTGCTGCTTTCGGTCATGACTTCACGGCGCGAGCATACAGTGAGCGACTCCGCGAAAGCCACGTTGCGGGCACGCCGCAGCGGCCCTCGGGTGGCGCGCCGCCAACGCTCGCGCCCACACTCGCGCCCGCGCTCGGCCGAGCCTGCTGGTTGCCGCGTGAAAGGCTGCGTGCTAGCACGCCGCACCATTTCACCCCCGCGGTACCGCTGATGTCCTCCTCGAGTCCCAACAAAATCCGAAACGTCGCGATCATTGCGCACGTCGACCACGG
>JAYUYY010000117.1:0-2883 GCA_043752225.1 Sandaracinaceae bacterium
TCGAGCTCGGCGCGCGTGCGTGCGATGTCTCGAGCTTGCAGCGCTGGCGCAAGCGGGTAGCTCGCGCGCGCCATTACGGATCGCTCGCGGCTGGGCTCAGCACCGCGCGTGCGACGCCGAGCAACGTGTCTGCCAGGCTGGCATCGGCCTCGGGCTGCCATTCTCCGGCGAGTGCATCGCTCATCATGCTCTCGGCGATCAAATCGCCATCGGCGTCAGCGAGATCGAGCACACCGGAGAGCGACAGCACCGGGCGTGCCGCGTCGATCGCTTGCAGATCTTCTTTCGCGGCGTCGAGCAAGCGCGCCATGCTGATGTCACATGCCGCCGCGATGCACGCTTCGTCGCATGCGCTTGCGTCCACGAACGTCTGCTGGCCGAGCCATTCCGCGAGCGAGCCGCAGCCCGAGAGCGCCATGAGCTGCTCTCCGAAGCCTGCGTCGGTCGGCACAACGAGCTGCTCCAGCACGTCGATCGTGAGCGCGCCAAAGCGCGGCGAGAAGCTCAGTGCGCGCAAGTCGATCGCATCGACGCGCGGCTGTGACCTGGCGTTGACTTCGACCGGCTCCTGATCCGAGAGATCGACCGACGCCGCGCTCGCGCCCTCTTTGATCGGCAAACACGAGAAGCTCTCGGGCGCGAAGCGCACGGCAAGCGCATCGCTGCTCTCGATCGTGAGCCGCGCGTGGAGCTCGAGCGTGGCAAGCGCAGCGCGCACGTGCGTCGAGATCTCACTGGTCGCGAGCTGCGCGCCTTCGCCGTTGATCTCGAGCAGCACGGCGAGCTCGGCTTCGGGTGAGCCAGTGGCCGGCATTTCGAGCGCCGCGGCGCGCGCTGCGGCGAGCGCATCCGCGAGCTGCGCCTGCGCGGAGGTCGCGCCCGAGTCGCGCAGCGCGAGCCCGAGCGAGTCGAGCCAGAATCGGCCCTCGGCGTCGATCGGCGCGTTCTGGCCGAGCGCATCGCTGCGCACGACGCGCTCGCCGGCACGACGAATCGCGACCGCCAACGTTGCGGCGACCTCACGGGCTTCGAGCTGCGCGCTCAGCTCGAGATCATTCGCGGGGATGAGCGCCGCATCGTCGAACGGCACTTCGATCTCGAACACGCTGTCCGCCTGCACGATCACGCCATCCATGCAGCCCTTGGTCAGCACGGCGTCGGTCGCGCCTTCGCCGACCACGAGCACCGCGTAATCGAGCTCGGCGGGCAATGCGATCAGCGAGGCTGCTTCGTCATCGGGCGCGATCACCGTCGAACGATCGGTCCGCACGCGCGTGACTTCGTCGCAGTCCAACCCGGGATAGGCGAGCACGTGACGCTCCGCGACCACGCGATCCCCATCATATGGAGCGCGAACGAGCAGCGTGCCGAAGCCTGCGCCACCGACCGCCGCATTGAACGTCACCGGCAGCGCGCCGAGCGCCGAAGCGCGCAGCCCAAAGGTCGCCGCGCGTTGACCCGCGAACAGCGTGACGCTCGCCTTGCCTTGCGAGTCGGTGGTCACGGACAGCTCCGAGAGGCTCGCGTCTTGCGGTCGTCCCACCAGATCGAATGCGATCGTCGCATCCTCGATCGGCGCCTCGTTGCGGTTGAAGAGCTGAATCGTGACCTCGACCTGCTCGCCAAACCCGAGCAGCAAGCGCGACACCCCACCGTCGATGATTAGCTCGGCCGACCGCGTGCTCGGGGGCGGTGAGCTGTCACCGCCGGCGCTACCCCCTCCGCCGGATCCTGCGGGCTGCGCGGGTGGCTGGGGTCGGTCTTCGGGATCGTCGGCCTCGACCGAACAAGCGGCGATCACGACGCTGAGCGCGCCGAGCAGCGCCGTGCCTGCGATCGAGATGCGTCGCGGCGGCGCGGATCCATGCCGGACTCGCCGCGCAAACGTCGTCCTTCGAGGCATCGGCCCGGAGAATAGCCGCGGCGACCGCACCCGGCCAGCTTGCGCACTTCGCCGTGCGCACGGTAGAGCAGCGACCTTCATGTCGTACGCGCTCGATATCGGCCTGCGCTATTTGCGCTCGAAAAAGCGCGCCACGGTCTCGGTGATCTCGGTCATCGCGATCACGGGCGTCGCGCTCGGTGTGGGCGCGCTGCTCGCGGTGGTCTCGATCACCTCGGGCTTCCAAGACGAGTTCCGCAACAAGGTGCTCGGCGTGAACGCGCACGTGCTCGTGCTCAAGTACGGCTTGAGCTTCGAGGAGTACCGCGACGTGATGGCGCGCGCGGAGGAGCTGCCCGAGGTGATGGGCGCTGCGCCCTTCATCATCAACGAGATGATGCTCGCGAAGGGCGACCGCTTGAGCGGCGTGCTGATCAAAGGCGTCGACCCCGATCGCATGCCGAAGGTGCTCGACCTGCCGAGCCAGCTGATCGCCGGATCGCTCGAAGGTTTGCGCGCGGGCGATGCGCGGCCTGCGACGCGGCCTGAAGAGCTGCACAACGAGGTCCGGCCGGCGGAGCGCGACGATCTCGACGCGTTCCTCGACAAGCTCGCGGCGAGCACCGATGCAGGCGTCGACAAGGTCGCTGGCAAGGATGCTCCGGATGCAGCGGTGATCGCGAACGCGCCTTCGCCGGCAGAGCCGGTTGAGCCCGCAGCACCTGCGGCGCCGATCGCGGTGAAAGTCCCGACGCCGGCCGAAGCCGAAGCGGCGCTCGCGGAGCTCGAAGCCGGCACGACGATCGATCTGCCGAGCGACGAAGTCGAAGAGCGCTTGCTGAATGGCAGCGCGCCCGAGCAGGAAGCCGGCGCGAAAGCACGCGTGCTGCCGGGCGTGGTGTTGGGCGCCACGCTCGCTGAATCACTCGGCATCAAGGTCGGCGACGAGGTCAAAGTGATCTCGCCGCTGACCGGTCTCGACACTTCGCTGTGGCGACCCG
>JAYUYY010000118.1:0-7428 GCA_043752225.1 Sandaracinaceae bacterium
GCGGCGCGGTCGTGCCGACGTTGGTGAGCGTGCTGCGATCGACTTGCTGGATGGGATGTTCTCCGCCTTCGCTCGGTTCGCTCTGCTGGCCTGCACCGCCGGTGCCCGGAGCCGCAGCAGCGCCCTGGCCTGCGACCTGCACGTTGCTGTCGTTCATGCCCTGGTCTTCATCCGTGCTGCCGCAAGCGAGCGCCCACGTGATGATGACCGCCAAGATGAGTGAGGTGCGTGCGTTCTCCATGGGCGCGCACGCTAGACGGATCGAGCGCGGTCGATCCTTTCCCAATCGCAACTTGTGCGGTGCTGGCTCACGCGGCTTTGTCCTGCGTTCCCAACAGGCGAACGGAGGGAGCGAGGTTGAGGGGCTTTCGCGCGCTGGCGGTCCCGCGGGTTGGGAGTGTCGGGGTGCGGGACGCGCTGCTTGCGCGGCGTACGCAGTTCTTCACGTCTTGCCTCCACCGCCGCAAGTGCAAGCCGCGCGTCCCGCGCCCCGACACCCCAACCCGCGAGACCGCCCACCTACCGAAAGCCCCTCAACCTTTTCCACCCGTTCAGTCGAGGAACGTCGCGCCGAAGGCCGTGCCGAGGTCGATTGATAGAAACACGCTCGCATCCCCCCGCGTCGCGTCGCGCAGCACGGAGAACAAGTAGCCCGCGTGCACCCAGCGCGTCGCGTGCACGAAGAGGCCGAAGCGCGTGTCTCCGAAGTCGCCGTCGTTTACGATCGCGCCCGCGCTGAGCCCCCAATAGGTCTCGAAGCTCTCCGTGTATGAGACGAAGCCGACCGCTTCCAAGCTCAGCGCGATCGCGGTGTCCCACGACGGCTTGCCCTTGAAACCGAGCCCTGGCGCTGCGATGCCAACGCCCGGGTGCAGGAAGATCACGCGCACGGGCGCAGGGTCGAGGCCCGACTCGCCGCTGCAGAAGCTGTCCGTCGCCTGACACGCCTCATAATGCGCGCGCGACGCAAGCGCGCTGTCGAGCATCAGCTCCCACGGATATTGCAAGTAACCATTCTTGCGCAGGTTGTCGAAGCGCTCTTGCGCTTGCGTGAGCCGATCGATCGCGTGGTCCAGCGCAGGAATGTTGAGCTTCGAGATCGCGCTGTGCGCAGCTGAGAGCACGCGGAGCGCGAGCGCCGCCTCATGAGGGTCGAGCGTGTAGACCGCGACGCGCGTGCCATCGCTCTGCGCGGGCGGGGGCAGAAAGCCTTCCAACACGACGCACGCGTAATCGATCTCGCCGCGCGTGCCGGCGATCAGCAAACACTCGGCCGGGTCAGGCGGCGTATTCGCGGCACGAACGTTGGCGAATCCACTTCGCGGCAGCTCGCCCGCACGCGCTTTGAGGATCGCAGCGTCGAGACCGCGCGCGAGGTTGGCGCCCCAGCTCGCGCGCAGCCCGTACGCCTCTCGAAGCGCGCGAAGCTCTATGAGCAGAGCGGCTGAGCGTTGCGTCGCTTCGAGCTTCGGGTTGCTGATCGCAGCATCGATGCGCTGGACGATCGCGTCGAGCTGCGGCTCGTTCGGCTTCGGGCAGCTGTCGCCGGCGACTTGAGCAAGGATCTCCTTGCCGAACGCGGCGGGCGTGCACGTCGACTGCGCGTGCGCGCGCCCTACCCAACAAGCCACCGCGAACGCCAGCCACCACGCAGCTCGCCGACTCATACCAACGCTCCGAGCGCCTTGCTGTGTTTCCACGCGCGCTGTGCAACACCGCCGAGGAGCTCGACGCTGTCACTGAGCAGGTGGGTCTCGTCGTCGTACGCCTCGCGCAGCTCGCGAGCGAGCGTGGCGATCAGATGCTCGATGCGCTCGCGCTGTTTTTCGTCGCGCTCGTCCACGTCGGGATAGCTCGCGACCACCGCATCGACCTCGGCTTGATGGAGCAAGAACGGAACGAGCGAGCGAAACAGCGCGCCGCTTACCGCCGAGTGATCGAGGTAGTGCGTGAACGCGTGCAGGTTTGCGCCGCGGCAGTGGCTGAGCTCGATCTCTCTATAACCAGCGCCCCATGTCGCCGGCGCAAACCTCATCGGCGTCGGCATCGGATCGGCGATGTGCCGCGCGTTGATGAAGCTCTCTACGTACTGGCCCGGTCGCACCAGCGTCTTGCCGTAGATCGAGCCTCGGGGCCGAAACAGCACACGACTCACGTTCGCGAGCGTCATGTAGCAGCGCAGCTTGAAGTTGTTGCCGAGCTTGAAGACGTCGCTCTCACCGATCGCGCCGAGCGCCAGGCGCTGCAGCATGCCGTGCGCGACCGCGGTGCCGAGCGAGTGCGAGATCATCGAGAATTGCACCGGCGTGCCGGTGCGCGCAGCCCACGCTTCCCTCACCTTGTGGGCGAGCTGCAACTGGAGCGCGACTTGCACCTCGATATTGAAGTCACCGCCCAAGCGATAGAGCAGCACGTCCATCACGTTGGCCCACAAGAAATTCTCTTCGTCGTCAGCGCCCGCACCCGCGATCAGCGCGAGCGCCTTGGCGTAGCTCGCATCGCCGATCTTGCTCTTAAGACTTTCGCCGGCGGCCGCGACCCGCCCGGTGTACTGGCGAAAGCGCTGGTCGTAGCTCAGCGGGCAGAGCTCGATGTAATCGCTGAAATTTTCATCCACCAAAGAAGGAAAGCGGTTCCATGCGGTATGCAGCGTGGTCTCGATCTCTTTGAACCAAGCGCTCGGCTCCGCGGCCGCCTCCAAGCTCGTACCCATCCCATGAACCAAGAACAGCACGTTCGGTGCAGGCATGTCGCCGAAGCTGTCACCAAACAGAACCGCGAAGCAAGCGCGCGCATCACACGGCCGTGATCCGACTACTCGCTCGGGCGCATGCACAGGCTGTCGACGTTGTCGCCGTCGGTCGTCGGGACCTCGACGCATTCGGTGCCCGTCGGACAGCCGTAGTTGCAGAGCCGCGTGCACACGCCCGCGCGGTCCAAGAGATCGGTGCGGCATACGAGGCCATTGTCGTCGCCGCTGATCGGCGAGCAGTCGGCGCTGATCTCGCAGCTCTCCCCGATCGCGGTCCAACCCGGACACCATGCGGGCTCGATGCATGAGCCGCCGTTCTCGTCGCAGGTGCAGCAACCGTCTTCGGTCGATGTTCCGAGCGGGTAGCACACGCCATCGAAGTTGCAGCTGCCGTCGTCGCACGGCGGCGGGTCGGGTTGTCTGCATTCGACGTTGATTGCTGCGTACGTGTTTTGATCGATGCGGCACGCGCACTCGCGCGACGCAACGCGCTCGCAGACCACGAGGTCCTCGTCGCTTTCGCCGACGCGATAGTCCGCGCAAGGCCACCACCACAGCGGACGATCACCGAAGCTGTCGTAGCCGCTCTCATAGAGCTGCATGCCGTCTTGTGTCGGCACGCCGAGGTAGCCGCCACCAAACAAGCTGTCGGTTCCGACCTCTGTGTGGAACTGCAAGAATGCGCGCTGCTCCTCGATCGCGGTGCGAATGCAATCGCGAGTGTCCGCGGTGTCGTCCGGGCTGATCACGGTGCAACGCGTGATGTCGTCGGAGAACAAGTCCGCGAGCGCCTCGGCACCGCAGCGCTCAGGAATGCCTGGCGCGTGCGGATTCGCCATCGGGTCGCCCGCGTCGCTACCTGCGTCACTGCCGCCGTCCGACACGCTCATCAAGATCTCGCGGCAACGCCCCGCCTCACACACGCGATCATCGAGCGCAGCGCAGTCGGCATCGCGCTCGCATGCGACGTCGCACGTCGGCACGGGATCGCAGCTCGCGCTCTCGTTGGCCACGCAGCGCGCATCCGTCGTCAGGTACATGCAGCTGCTTCCGAGCTCGCACGCCTCGGTGCACACGCCGCAGATGCAGTCGAGGCCGCCTTCGCAGCTCTCTTCGCAGCTCGCAAGAAAGTGCGTCTCGCTGCTGTTCTCGGCGACGGTGCTCTTCGCACATGCAAAGAGCGCGCAGCTCAACAGCACGCAAGCGATCAGGTTTCGCGATTCGTTGATGCTGATGACTCGGCTTCGTCCTGCTCGATGATATGTTGACCCGCGTAGGTGACGACGTGCGTGTGCGATGTGGGAATGCCGTGCTGCGCGTTGTGCGCGTCGACGCGTGCGCGTAGAGCGCTTTGCGCGTCGCGAAACCGCGCGAGTGTCGCGAGCACTTCCTCTTGCAGCGGGTGCCCATTCCACACGCTGAACGAGTACGTGCTGCCGCCGACTAACGCGTGCTCCTTGGCATCCGCGGCGAGCCCGAGCTTCACGCCGATCGTGCGCACCAGCGCTTGGAAGTGATCGTAGACCGCGGCCTCCCAGCCGACCGTCGCGTCGAGCGGGATGAACAACTCGCGCGATTGATAGTGCGTAACACCTTCGCGCTCGAGCTCTTCGATCCGCCCCTGCGCGCGCAGCCGCGAGAGCGCTTTGTCGAGCGCATCGCTCGAAACGGTCGCGATTACACAGAGCCGCGCGCGATCGAGCGGCCCTTGCCGATAGATGATGCTCCAGAGCAGCGCATCGAACGCCGAGGCGTCATCGGTATCGCGCAACTTCGCCAGCTCCTCGGCGCGCGCGGCGCGAAACGCCGTGCCCTCCCCGCTGCCCGAAGCGAACACGAAGCCGCCTTCGGTGAGGTCGCGCAGCACACCGCGCACCAGAACCTGATCGTCTTGCCGGAAGCGCGTGAGCACGGCCGCGCGCGTGACGACCTCCTCGTTCTGCAAGTACTCGAGCACCGCTTCCCAGAGCGAGCGTCCCCGCATCGTCGCGCTCTCGCGCAAGCGCTGGGTCTTGCGTTGATAGGTGCGCAGCGCCATGCCGAACATGTCCGCGCCCACCTTGCGGCTCACGCCTTGCGCCTCGATCTCGCGCGCGAGGTCTATGAACACCTGGCTCGCGACATGCGCGAGTGGCGCGCGCACACCGCCCGAGGTCGCGAGCTGCGCGATGAGCACGGTGGTCTGCCGAACGATGCTGTCGATGAGCAATGACGTCTGCACCGACGCAACCTAGCCGCATCGCCGCAGCGGGGGGAGCGACAAATTTGGCACCACCCTCAGAAGGCGGACATGCAATAGCTCGTGGTCGTAGGCAGCGTGGGCGTCGGCGTCACGCGCCAGACTTGCGTGTCGGCGCTTCCGGCTCCGCTTGACACCGCAAGGGGCGGCCCCCTCAATGCAGCCATGTCAACGCTCGATCCGAAATGGGGTACGCCGGGCCCACTGCACGATCCGTATGCGCTCGCGCACTTCGAAGCGCGGCCTACCGACGTGCTGATCACGACCGCGCCCAAGGCCGGCACCACTTGGATGCAGCAGATCTTGCATCAGCTGCGCACGCAGGGTGATGACAGCTTCAGCTCGATCTTTGACGTAGTGCCTTGGCTCGAAATGCCTCGACCCGGCATGGACTTTCACGAGGTGCTCGCGGGCTACGAGAAGCTCACTGAGCCGCGCGTTTTCAAGACGCACTGCACGTATTCACAGACGCCGGGTACTGAGGTCGCTCGCATTATCTTGACGGTGCGCGATCCGCGCGACTGCTGCGTGAGCTTCTTTCACCATATGAACGGTATGAACGCGGAGGTCTTGCCAGGCATGCCGGCCTCGATGAGCTTCGATGACATGCAGCAATGCGTCGATCGTTTCTTGGCGTTCGGCGCGTGGTATCGCAACGTGGCGTCGTGGTGGCCGCACCGCAACAAGGCCAACTTGCTGATGCTTCGCTATCAGGACGTCAGCGCGGACCTGCCCGCTGCGATCGATCGCATCACCGCGTTTCTAGGCTGGCACGTGACGCCGGAAGGACGCGCGCGCGCGATCGATCATGCGTCGTTCGCCTGGATGAAGGCGAACGCGGGCAAGTTCACGCGGCTCAAGAAGGATGGGCCGCTCATGTCCAAAGACGGCACCTTCATTCGCCAAGGCAAAGTCGGCGGCTATCAAGCGGAGCTCAGCAGCGAACAGGCCGAAGCGCTGCTCGCGCGAGCGCGCGCCGACCTGCCGCGCGACTGCCTCGAGTACCTCGGGCTAGCCTGAGATGCGCTCTATTCCGCGCCGGCGTTCGCGCTCTGCGCGAGCAACGGCGCAAGCGCGGCGGTGAGCAGACCGACGTCGCGCACACCGCGCGCGTGTAGATCGCGCTCCGCCGTGCACAGCGCGGGATCTCCGCTCGCGCCGCCGGCGAGGCGTGCGTGATGGTAGCGCGCAAGATCAGCGATCAAGCCGCCGTACGGCGGGACGCCCGCGATCGTCGCTTCGAGCATCGCCTTGGCCAGCTCTCGTTTGCCCTGCGCGAGCGCAACGCCCGCGCGCGTGAGCAGCACGCTCGCGCCGAGCGCTTCGAAACCGACTGCCGATGCAGCCATCAACGCTTGGTCCGACTCTTCGAGCGCGGTGCGCCTGCGCTCGCCGCTGCTGTGCGCTGCGATGTTGGCGGCGAGGCGGCCTTCGTTGAGCTTCACGATCACTCGGAAGTTCGGCAAGCGGGCCTCCGGCCGCTGCAGGAACGCGCGCGTCCACTCGAGCAGCTGCTCGAGCAGCACGACATCGCCCATCGCCGTCGCGACATGTCCGCGAGCAAAATGGACCGGGAACGTGGTTTCCTCGCGGCGCTCGCGCACCGCGATAAAGACGCGTTCGAGCCCGCGTTGCGCCGCGGGCGGATCGCCGGAAAGCAGAGCTCGAAAGACATGCTCGAGCTCGAACATGAAGTCGTAGAGCCGATCGTTGCGCGCGGCCGCGTCCGTTCCGAAGCGCTGGCACTCGACGGTTATGAGATCCCACGCGCCCACCGCCATGTAATGGCCGAGGATCATCTGCTGCGTGAACCCGAGCTCGGGAGCTGCGCCGACGCAGCGCTCCTGTAACAGCTCTGCCGCGTCCTTGAAGCACTGTAGCGATTGCGGCCGGCCCGCAAACCAGTGCTCGAAGGCGTCCGCGAGCAAGACCCACGCATCGCAAAACGGGTCATCGGCCTGCTCAGCCAGCGCTTGCGTCGCGTGTCGCGCACCGAGCAGCGTGCCGCCGAGCAGGTGCGTCGGATAGTCCG
Organism: Sandaracinaceae bacterium; assembly: GCA_043752225.1. GTDB lineage: Bacteria > Myxococcota_A > Polyangia > Polyangiales > JAFGIB01 > JAYUYY01. The sequence goes on from JAYUYY010000118.1 coordinate 7,024, forward strand.
CGATCAAATGGTACATGCACAAACCGCGCACGACGCGCAGCGTGTCGCCGCTCTCGAGCGCTTCGAAGAGGTGCTGGGCAAGCGCCGGATAGCAGCGAATCCTTTCCACGCGATTGAGCCCGAAGCCCGCTGCCCAAAGCGTATCGAGGCGCATCGCGGTAGCGCTTGGCACGGCCTCGGGCGCGCGCGGCTCGTAGTGAAGCCCGCGCGCGACGAGCCTCCCGTGTTGCACGCCCCAAGCCTTGAGCGCCGAGCCCAGGTCACTCTCGAGCGGGGAGCCCACGCCGGCGAGCGCGTCGCGCAGCAGCTCGAGGCCGCGCTGTACATGTCCGCTCAAGATCAGTTATTGCCCCGCGCGCTGGCGCGCGTTGGCCGCTTCTGCGTCCGACATCGCTTCGAGCCCGG